>JAFYLG010000201.1 GCA_017537225.1 Lachnospiraceae bacterium | reverse complement strand
TTGCACACTAGATTCAGTAGACACAGCTTGAGGCAGAAATTATCTCCGGCATTGATGGGAGAACCGTAGGTGCCACTCATGTTACGATAACGTGCACCGCCGCCTTCCAGTTGCTGTAAAAACATCTGATATTCCAAGTTGTTGGGCTCCATAGATACTGCCTGCTTAGCATAGTCCAAAGCGGCGATATTGTTGCCAAGGCCGGAGTTTGCCACTGCACTATAATAGTACCACTGAGAAGTACGCTGCGGAATGCTGTTCAGGACATTGATGGCTTCTTTATAATGACCGCTGCGGATATAGTTTGCGGCAGCCGACATATAGGAGCTATAGCTGTCCGTGGAAGAATTTTGCTGGCTCTGCTGCTGATAGCCGCCAAAGCCACCAAAGCCACCAAAACCGCCGTAGTTGCCGTAACCGCTTTGCTGATATCCACCGTAACCGCTTCCGTAACTGCCATAGTTTCCGTAAGGATTTCCGTAACTGCTGCCGGGACCATAACCATAACCACCGGTGGGGCCGCCTTCTTTTTCTTTCATGATCTGTTGGTAGGCTTGCTGAATCTGTTTGAATTTTTCTTCGGCAGCATCCTTATTAGGATTGTTCTGGTTGGCATCCGGATGATAGCGGCGGCTTAGAGCGCGGTACGCCTTTTTGATTTCCTCATTAGAGGCATCCCGGGAGACTCCCAGAATCTGGTAGGGATCATACATGGTCGTTTTGGTCCTTTCTCTTGCGATTGATCAGTTCAAACCGGCACCATACACCGGAATACAGGATGTTACCTAAAATAGGCACGTGCTCATCCAGGGGAAGTCGCTCAAATGCCTGACAGGCATCGGCTAACATCAGAGTCAAAATCTGGCGACAGTTGTCTTCAAATCCTTCTTCATTCCACAGAGGAAGCAGCGGATTAAAATTGCCGGAAGCCTGGTCGCGCTCCAGATCTTCGTAGGCATCCATCAGATAGATGAACTTGCCCAAGTAAAAGCCCATCTGGCGAAGATCGGCTTCCCATTCGTCCTTGCGATAGGCAAAAATATCTGCCATGATCTGGCCAAAACAGCCGGATACCTCATCGATGGTGCCGGTATGGTTTTGCTCGTAGGTGTGCAGTCTTACCAGACAGGATTCGATGGTGGCTGCCTTGTCAGGGTATTTGGCACGGATCTGTTCTGCCTTTTTGCGCAGCAAAGCGGATGTGGCCCGTTTGGCTAATTTCTTTTCATCATTCCAGTCATCCTCACACTTGTAGTAGGACAGCAGCAGATTCATATCGGCTGCATATTCGGTGAAACGACTGATGCAGGTGACATGCTTTTCCAGGGGGTGAGCCACGCAGCGACAGCGGTCACGCACAGGTTCGTCCTGATAGAGATCTGCTAACAGCAGGATGAGGAATGTAAGGTCGTAAGTTAGTGTCATCTGACCAAGTTTACCGTAGCTTCGCTTCAGTGTCTGGCAGAGACCACAGTAATAACTGTGATATAAGTCAAATTCCTTGAATTTTAGCTCTTGTTTGTTGATTACGATATAACCGAACATAGTGCTCCCTTCAAAGTGAAAGAAAACAAAAATTATTATAATTATGCTGCATTATGGCCTTGTCAGTAATGGAAAAAGCAGGTATACTGGGCATCAGACAGCATCATCTGTTATCATATCAGTTACCAACTGAGATTTCAACACATCTTTTATGAAAAATCTGTGAGGTGTCTGCCTCGTCTATTCATGAGATCATTGGTGTACCGTCGCGCCGATATTCCCGTAAGACAAAAACGACTGAGAATTCTGCTTTGAAAAAGGGAGGACTATTTTTGTGTACAGTAAATTATATAGTGCAGCATTAGCTGGTTTGGACAGCTTTTTGGTGCAGGTTGAGGTGGATGTCAGCGATGGACTGCCTCATGTAGAGATGGTAGGGGCTTTGTCATCGGAAGCCCGAGAAGCCCGGGAACGAGTACGCACAGCTCTGAAAAATGCAGGGATACGGATCCCGCCTAAACGGATCACAGTGAATTTGGCACCTGCGGATCGTCGTAAGGAGGGAACAGGTTTTGATCTGGCCATTGCTGCCGGGATCATGTCGGCTTTAGAACTGGTTCCTTCTGCAGGACTGGAAGGTTCGATGGTGGCAGGGGAGGTCTGTCTGGATGGCAGTGTTCGGGGGATCCGCGGGGTATTGGCTATGGCAGATCGGGCGAAAAAGGAAGGCATAAAAAAGATGTTTGTGCCTCGTGTCAATGCCAGAGAAGCATCAGTGATCCGGGAAATCTGCGTGATTCCCGTAGACAGTGTAGAGCATCTTGTGGCAATGCTTCGGGACCCGAAGTTGTGTCAAAAAGAGAATGCAGCAATTTGGTTCATGAATGGATTTGAACAGGGAGACAGTGGATTGGATTTTTGCCAGATCGGAGGACAACAATCGTTAAAACGAGCGGCGGAAGTGGCATGCTCAGGGATGCATAATTTGCTGATGGTAGGTCAGGCGGGAGCGGGAAAATCTATGATCGCCAAACGGATCCCTACGATTCTTCCGTCACTTACCAGAGAGGAAAGTGTGAGGATTTCTACTATATATAGTGTGGCCGGATATCTGCCGTCAGATGGCGCTTTGCTGAGTCAACGACCGTTTCGAAGTCCTCACCATACAGTGACGGCAGCTGGTCTGGCAGGGGGTGGTCGGATCCCCAGACCAGGAGAGATATCGTTGGCCCATGGAGGGGTCTTGTTTTTGGATGAATTGCCGGAGTTTCGAAGTGAGGCTTTGGAAACATTGCGTCAGCCTATGGAAGATCGTCGTCTGACACTGGTGCGGGCGGGAGTGTCCTATGAATTTCCTGCAGACTTTATGCTGGTAGCTGCCATGAATCCCTGTCGCTGCGGATATTATCCGGATCGTAATCTTTGTCATTGTACCGAAAGGGAGGTGCGGGCATATCTAAGTCGAATCAGCAGACCTTTATTAGATCGTATGGATATTTGTACGGAGGTCCACAAGGTGACTTATCAGGAATTAAATGGAGGTGGCGAGACATCTGCAGTGATCCGACAGAGAGTAGCCCAGGTAGCCGCCATCCAAAAAGAACGATTTGTTGATACGCAGATCCTCTGGAATGCCAGGATCCCCGCAGATAAACTGGATCAGTATTGTCCTATGGATGAGCCGGCAGAACGATTGCTGGCGAGGATCTATGAGAAAATGACATTAAGTACAAGAGGCCTTCACAGTATTCGCCGCATTGCACGAACCATTGCTGACATGGAGGGGGAAGATGTGATCCGTCAGCGTCATATCAGTGAAGCGGTGTTTTACCGTGGACCTCGGGATCAATTTTGGGGAGGTGTGTGATATGGCAGACGGATATGCATGGTGGTTGGCGCAGACTCCCGGTTGGGGAGCAGTTAGGCTACGGCAGCTGGTGGAGTGTATGGGAACAGAGAAGCATATATGGGATCAGATGACTATATGCGATAGCCCGGAGACGTATCTGCAATGGATCCGAACTGCCTGGGAGAGTGTTGATGACACAGCCAGGGGAGAGATATTGCGGATCAAGCCTCAGGATGTAAGGCGATTGTGGGAACACCGAAATCAAATCACACGAAGCCAAGAAGAGTATCATAGGTGGAAGGAAACAGGGATACGTTTTGTGACGCAATCCGATCCGGAGTATCCTCAGAGACTGAAGGAAATCTATGATCCACCTTATGCTGTGTATGTGAGAGGAAATCTCCCTCAGGAAGATCGAAAATCAGCAGCGGTCATTGGAGCCAGGGCATGTACAGGCTATGGGATCCAGCAGGGACGACGACTGGCCAGAGAACTGGCGGCTGAGGGGGTCCAGATCATCAGTGGCTTGGCCTATGGTGTGGACAGCGAAGGTCATTGGGGAGCGCTGGAATCAGGAGTACCAGGAGCTACCTATGCCGTATTGGGGTGCGGTGTGGATGTCTGTTATCCGGCAGAGCATGAAAAACTTGTGGAAAGAATCTTGGAGCAGGGCGGTGGTATCCTGTCAGAATTTCCCATGGGAACACAGCCTATGCCGGGACAGTTTCCTATGAGAAACCGGATCATCAGTGGTCTGTCGGACTGTATCCTTGTGATTGAGGCCAGAAAACGAAGTGGATCACTGATCACGGTGGATCAGGCGCTGGAACAAGGGCGGGAAGTATTTGCGCTCCCTGGTCGCATAGGAGATAAACTCAGTGAAGGATGTTTGCATCTGATCCGTAATGGAGCCAATGTTTTGATGGAAAGTGGTGATGTGATATCTTATTTATATCCAAATAGGATGAAAAGTGGAGATGACAATGGAAAATACGCAACAAATAATCAAGAAAAGGGAACGATTATTGCAGAAACGGAAAGTAGGACCTCGACTCTTGATGCAAAAGTTTCTTCATCAAACCGAAATGCTGTCTACAGTGTTCTGGATTGTGTTGGCAAGACTATGGAAGAGATCATGAATCTGACAAAGTTACCGTTGGAAGAGGTTCGCGCACAGCTTTTGGACCTTCTTTTGGAAGATCAGATCCTGGAGACGGTAAAAGGTTACTATTCTCTTCGACTGTGAAAAAAATAAAAAGTACTTGCACAGAAAAACATTCTGTTGTATAGTGAGGTGGATTGTCGGACGCATGAAGTATGGGACATCCGTGTATATTGATAGGGAGGTATCTGCCTCGGCGTTTGACAGCCTGTAGTGCAAGGAGAAGAGAATGGCAAAGAATCTGGTTATCGTAGAGTCACCTGCCAAGGTGAAGACGATCAAAAAGTTTTTAGGCAATACCTATGAGGTCATTGCTTCCAACGGTCATGTGCGTGATCTGCCCAAGAGTCAGATGGGTATCGACGTGGACCATGATTTTGATGTAAAATATATCACCATCCGTGGTAAGGGCGACGTATTGGCCGCTCTGCGCAAAGAGGTGAAAAAAGCCGATAAGATCTATCTGGCAACGGACCCGGACCGTGAGGGTGAGGCCATTTCCTGGCACTTGATGGCGGCGCTGAAGCTGGAGGATACTTCTGATAAAAAAGTATATCGTATCAGTTTTAATGAGATCACCAAGACTGCAGTCAAAGCAGCGTTAAAAAATCCCAGAGAATTGAATCTGGATCTGGTAGACGCTCAGCAGGCCAGACGAGTACTGGATCGCCTGGTGGGCTATGAGATCAGTCCTGTTTTGTGGGCAAAGGTAAAACGTGGCCTCAGTGCCGGACGTGTACAGTCTGCCGCTCTGCGCATCGTTTGCGATCGCGAAGAAGAGATCTCTGCTTTTATTCCTGAGGAATACTGGACGCTGGATGCGGCATTTGCAGTCGAGGGATACAAGACTCCTCTTCATGCTAAGTTTTATGGCAATGGCAAAAAGATTGAGATCAAGGATAAACAACACCTGGATCAGATCTGTCGTGCTGTGGAGGACGCCTCTTATGAGGTGACGGATGTAAAGAAGGGCGAGCGTATCAAGAAAGCGCCTCTGCCTTTTACCACCAGCACCATGCAGCAGGATGCAGCCAATACCTTGAATTTTGCCACCCAGAAGACCATGCGTATTGCTCAGCAGCTTTACGAAGGTGTGGATGTAAAGGGTCATGGCACGATCGGTCTGATCACCTACCTGCGTACGGACTCGGTACGTATCTCAGATGAAGCATTGGCTACCTCTGAAGCATATGTACGCGCACATCACGGCGATGCCTATGTGTCTAAAGAGATCCCTGCCGGCAAAAAGGCTGGTAATGTGCAGGATGCTCACGAAGCCATCCGCCCTACGGATGTGAATCTGACTCCTGCCAGTGTAAAGGACTCCCTGTCCAGAGATCAGTTCCGTCTGTATCAGCTGATTTGGCAGCGCTATGTGGCCAGCCGCATGACCAGTGCTGTATTTGAGACTACCACGGTGAAGATCACTGCGGCAGGATATACTTTCCAGGCATCTTCCTCCCGTCGTATCTTTGATGGATATCAGTCTGTCTATGATGCCGGTGAAGATAAGAAGGGCAACAATGTGGCTGCTGCCGGTTTGAAGGCAGGGATGGTTCTGGCGGCTCCTCAGTTGGAGAGTGCCCAGCATTTTACTCAGCCCCAGCCTCATTATACTGAGGCCTCTTTGGTACGCGCGCTGGAGGAGGAGGGCATCGGTCGTCCCAGTACCTATGCGCCTACCATTACCACCCTGTTGGGTCGCCGTTATCTGATCAAAGAGGAGAAAAACCTCTATGTGACAGAGTTGGGCGAAGTAGTCAACAGCATCATGAAGGATGCGTTCCCTACGATCGTAGATGTATCCTTTACTGCTAATATGGAGTCACTGTTGGACGGCGTGGCTGATGGCGATGTGGATTGGAAGATCATTGTTCGCAATTTCTATCCGGATCTCCATGATGCCGTAGAAAAAGCTGAGGCCGAGTTAGATGAAGTAAAGATTGCCGATGAGGTGTCTGACGTTCCCTGTGATGAATGTGGACGCATGATGGTCATCAAGTATGGTCCTCATGGCAAGTTTTTGGCCTGTCCCGGATTCCCTGAGTGCAAGAATACAAAGCCTTTGTTGGAAAAGATCGGTGTTCCCTGTCCTAAGTGCGGCAGAGACGTGATCCTGCGTCGTACCAAGAAGGGTCGCAAGTATTTTGGCTGCGAGGGCAATGGCGTAGATTGCGACTTTATGTCATGGCAGAAACCGGTCGCTAAAGTTTGTCCCAACTGCGGCAGTTACATGGTGGAAAAGGGCAACAAAATGATCTGTTCTGATACTAATTGCGGAACGATCGTCGACAAAGATTGATTATTTTGACAATTACATCAAAAAAATTGAAAGGACAGGAGAAAAACCTGTCCTTTTTGTGTGAGATAAACAAAAAAACCATAAATTGTGTGAAAAAACAAAGAAATACAACTAAAATACAATAAAAACACTTGCCTTTTGCTTTAATACGTGTTAATATGAAGCTAGCGTAGTAAAAATATGTAATAAGGAGAGTTTGCCATGAGTGTACAATTGTTGGATAAAACACGTAAGATCAACAAACTGCTTCATAATAATAATTCTAACAAGGTAAATTTTAATGACATCTGCGATGTGCTTAGCCAGATCCTGAGTTCCAATGTTATGGTGATCAGTAAGAAGGGTAAGCTGTTGGGTATGGGATACTTCAAAGGAGTAGAGCCTGTTGGAGAGTATCTGGTCAATGAGGTAGGTGCCTTTATCGATCCTGTATTCAATGATCGAATCCTGTCCATCCTTTCTACTAAGGAGAATGTAAATCTGGAAAATATGGGCTTTGTTGGTCCTAATATTAATCAGTATCGAGCTATGTTTGCTCCCATCGATATCTCCGGTGAACGCCTGGGCACCATGCTGATCTATCAGATGACCAGAGAGTACGATATTGACGACATTATTTTGTGTGAGTATGGTACTACGGTAGTGGGGCTGGAGATGCTTCGCAGTGTCAGTGAGGAGTATGCTGAGGAGAATCGTAAGTTAGGTATTGTTCGTTCTGCGTTGAGTACCTTGTCTTTCTCCGAGTTGGAGGCTGCCCAGTATATCTTTGATGAGCTGGATGGCAATGAGGGCATTCTGGTAGCCAGCAAGATCGCGGATCGTGTGGGTATCACCCGTTCTGTTATTGTTAATGCTCTGCGTAAATTTGAGAGTGCAGGCGTTATAGAGTCCCGTTCTTCCGGTATGAAGGGTACCTATATCAAAATCGTTAATGATATGCTGTTAGAAGAACTGGCATCCATGAAAAAAGAGAGATAACATACCTGTGATGGATTAAAACAAGTAATCTGTGAGGCGGGATCCTGTATGTTCAGGATCCTGCTTTTTTGTGGAAAAACGTATTGTAAAAAATACCAAAAAAACTAGAAATATCAAGGAAAATCCCTTGACAAACAATAGGGGCATTGTTATACTGAAAAATGCTGAAAATGCGCAAAAAAACACGCGACAGGTGTGTGAAAGGTCGGTGCTGAGCCGACAGGTCCTAACGGATACCGTCAGGCCAGTCCCTTTTTTAAACCTGCGCGGAAGAAAAAAACCAAATGGAGGTAGAAAACAATGAGCGTAATTTCTATGAAGCAGCTGTTAGAAGCAGGTGTTCACTTTGGACACCAGACCAGAAGATGGAACCCTAAGATGGCTCCTTACATCTTCACCGAGAGAAACGGTATCTACATCATCGACTTGCAGAAGTCTGTAGGTAAGGTAGATGAGGCTTACAAGGCCGTTGCCGACATCGTAGCAGAGGGCGGCACCATCCTGTTCGTTGGTACCAAGAAGCAGGCTCAGGACGCTGTTAAGACCGAGGCCGAGCGTTGCGGTATGTACTATGTTAACGAGAGATGGTTGGGC
>JAFYLG010000200.1 GCA_017537225.1 Lachnospiraceae bacterium | reverse complement strand
TCCTCATTTTTTGCGAGAGTTCATTATTTTTATATTCCCATTATCACTATTTGGAATAAGAGGCTCCGTTGTTGGAATAACCACGACCAAAATACTTGTTTTATAATGATAGTTAGAAAAATACCAAAGGAGGATTTTTTATGGCTAAGAAACAAGGAATGTCTCGTCGTGATTTCCTGAAATCCACAGCAGCCGGTGCCGGTTTGGCTGCACTGGGGCTGATGGGCTGCACTACCCCTGCTGAGTCCACTACGGCAGCCGGTACCACGGCAGCGCAGGAGACAACAAAAGCTCCCGAACCGGAGAAGATCATCGAAACCGTAGAAGTAGAGAAGATCGGCTATGAAGTGATCGATGCTGGCGATCTATTGATTATCGGTTCTGGTATGGCGGCTACGGCAATGGCTCGCTATGCCATGGCTCAGGGCAGACATGTGACCATGATCGACAAGGCTCCCTACGGCTTTGGCGGTGCTTCTGGTTATAACTGGGATATTTACAGTACCGTAAAGATAGTAGGGGATCACCCTGAATATCGTTGCAATGATGGCAGCAGTGGTCTGGTCAACCACAATTTTGTCAATGCCGCTGTGATGTTTGACCCGATCAAGGACAATTTTGCGCTGGAGCGTGTAAAGGCCGGTCAGGTATTGCCTGCCCGTAATGCCGACGGTTCCAACAACTGGTACTATGAAGTGGAGATCCCTGGCTACTTCACGCTGCGTGGTGTAGAAGGCAACATGGTTCGTGTAGAGACCGATGTGCTGAAGGAGACCCCTCTGCTGAAGGTATATGACAGAACCATGGCTACCGATTTTATTATGGACGGCGATCGTTGTGTGGGTGTGACCGGTCTGTATCTGCCTACCGGTGACTATCGTGCCTTCCGTGCCAAGGCAGTGATCTCCGCCACCGGTGGTACTCCCTGGTTCTATGGTTGGACCGGTGTGTCTGCGTTTACTAACAGCTCTGCTGACAATACCGGTGATCTGGATGCGGCTGCTTACCGCAAGGGCTGTGGTCTGGCTCATGGTGAGTTCCCCGGCTTTGACTTTATGACCATCGAGCCCACCGGTCTGGGATATGGTTGGTCTACCTCCATCGATGCCGATGGTAATGAGCCCTGGCTGTTTTGCGATAAAGATGGCAACCAGCTGTGGCCCGACAATCCTGATTTTATGACTTTCATGTCCACCATGGATCGTAAGAACTTCAACCAGACCATTGGCCGCATGATGCTGGAAAATAACATTGCCGATGAAGATGGCTGCATTACCGTAAATATCACCGGCAAGCATGGTCGTGACTATGGTTACTCCACCTGTACTCTGCTGGAAGAGAAGTTTGGTATCAATCCTTACCAGCCCCTGCGTACCCGTCAGGAGAGCTACGAGCATATCGCCTGCCCTATTATTGATGCCCAGGCTATGACGGAGCTGAAGGGTGTATTTAACATCCGCGGTGCAGGTGCTGAGGATCCTACCAGCAGCCAGATGGGCAGTGGTACCATCGCTTCCTATTCTGCGTATGTGGCACAGAGTGCTCTCAGCTACATCGATGCGCTGGAGGATGCTCCCGTGAGTCTGGCAGCCGCTGAGACTGAGTTTGCCCGTCTGGAGGAAATCCGCACCCGTAAGGTGGACAATCCTCTGCGTCCTTATCAGGTACGTCAGTCTGTACAGAAGCTGTGTGGTGAGGTTTGGGGTATTATTCGCCGTGAGGCCGATCAGGCAGCAGCGGTAGAAGAACTGGCCCGCATTCGCAAGGAAGATCTGCCTCGCATGTGCATTACCAGCCAGTCCAAGACTTACAACACCGAGTGGAAGGATGCCATCGAGGCTTACAACCTGCTGTGTATCGCCGAAATTTCCGTGAAGGCTTCCTATGAGCGTAAGGAGACCCGTGGTCAGTATATCTATGTAGAGTATCCAAATCAGGATGATGAGAATTGGAACTGCGCACTGGTGGCCCGTCAGGGTGAAGATGGCGAAGTGACTCTGACCAAGACTTATCTGAATGCCTAGAACTTACGAAAGGAGATCGTTACATGAAGATTCAGATTCAGAAATATGATCCGGCAGTGGATGCTGCCCCCTATTATGTGACTGGCGAAGTTCCTCATAAAGAGCAGATGACGGTACTGGAAGCCGTTACATATTTTACCGAGAATTGCGAGTACATTGCCTTTGATTACAGCTGTCACGGCCGTCAGTGCGGACGCTGTGCCGTTATGATGGATGGTGTGCCTGTGATGATGTGCTGCACTCCCATCACCGATGGTGATCATGTGATCGAGCCTTTGAAGGGTCATCCTGCGATGCGCGACTTGATCGTGGACAAGAGTGAGTACCACGATCGTCTGTCTCGTGAGTATGTGCGTGTCCGCGTCAATCCGTTGACCAATGAGGATGTGGATAACTTTGGTGGTCAGGATGGCAGCCAGAGTGGCACGATCTGGGCGCTGAATCGCTGCATGCGCTGTGGTGTTTGTGACGCTGCCTGCCCGACCAAGGCCTTAAAGCCCATCGAGTTCGCCGGTCCTTCTACCATGGTAGCCATTGCATTCCGTCACCTGGATCCTTACGATCAGGGAGATCGCGTGATGGAGGCTGTCAGCAAGGGTCTGTATCACTGCATCCAGTGCGGTATGTGCGACAGTGTATGTCAGAGATTTGAGATCGATCATCTGGGGGTATGGCAGATCTTGCGTGATGCTGCTGAGGCTCGTGGTTTAAAGCCTAATTATGCTCAGTAAACTGTGTTAAATAGCAATGAGGTCATCTTATTCACCGGGGATGGTGAGAGATGACCTCATTTTTCATTGACGATACCCCGCATTATACATTCGAAGAATCTGCCACAGGAATATACTTGTCAGCTGATACTACGGCAAAAATCCTTGGCGATCTGCAAAAATGCTTTGGATGCCATGTCTTGTGAATTACGCAGCTCAATGTGAAATTCCAGATTGGCCAGCCCGTCCATAGGAATGCCTACGGTGTTGTACAATGGCATGGAATCGTGGGAAAAAGCATTCCAGATTTCAAAAACATCGGATTGTGAGCACAAGAGACTCATGGCCTCAAAGACATCGTTCACGTGCCGAAAGGAAATATCCGGGCAGGAAACCGCAATTTGATCAGCCCATTCCTGCTGGCGGGGAACAGTGCGGATGATGAGCCCGGTTTGCCCGGACAGATCTTTTAAGGTCAATCGTTTTTTATGAGAGATGGGACTGTTTTTATTGAGGTAGATTTTTTCCTGATCAAAGAAAAGTGTTTCCTCCGAACAGTCTTCATCACTCTTGGTGAAATAACACCAAATATCGGTGTGATCGTTAGCTCCGCCCACGGATTCAGGGACCAGCTCATAGTGAAATTCCGGATGGAAGATGCGGCATTGCTGGAGGATCTCCGTGGTAAGACTGTTGGCGTATGGATCGGCATACACATAAGTGGGGTGGTCGATCTGCGAAGGATCTTGACGAAATTGTCGCATATCTTGCTGCAATTCGTGGATGCGCTGGTTGATTTTGAGGGCTTTCTGATATAGGTGCTCTCCGGCAGCAGTCAGGATCACTTTTTTTCCATGGCGCTCAAAAAGGGTGACGCCCAACTCTTCTTCCAGGGCGGCGATCTTTTTGGAGAGATAAGACTGAGAGTAGTAGAGGGACTGGGCTGCCTTGGAAAAATTTTGCTCCTTGGCAGCGGCCATAAAATAATCTAAAAAGGACCAGTTGATCATAGGTGAGCCTCCGAAAAATATATGAGGGCAAGGGGAATGTTTCTTCCTCTATTGTAACATAAAGAAGCAAAATATGGATAGTTGAAAAACAAATTTTAACCAACCAGTTAAGAAAAAGCAAAGGAAGCACTGCATGTTCATATGCAGAGTCCCTTTGCTTTTTTTGTGTCTTATTTGCGCAAAAACTCATCGATGATGGATTCTGTCAAGGCGCTCTGTCTGTCGTTTAATCGCTCCAGCTTGGTCAGGAGAGCTTGGCGACGGGAGGGCGTTTTGTTTTCCAAATCAAAGAATTCACTGGGAGTTATTTGCAGATACTCACAGATGTAGAGAAAGACCTGCATGGAGGGCAGGGCCTTGCCGCTTTCGATGTTTTGGATATAGCCGGAATTCTGACCCAGCGCCAGACTCATCTCTCGTGCAGAGACACCTTTTGCCACTCGTAATTGTGACAAGCGGGAAGAAAAATCTTTGGTATCAAACATTGCATCACCACCTTTTTATACTATTTTATCCATCATATGGATAAATATATGGGAGCATATCCGTTAAATGGATTGCAGCGATGGAAATAAGCTGATAAAATAGTGCAAGATGTTAGATGTAACACGATACAAGATTGGTGCATATAGGAAGGGAGATAATCATGGATAAAAAATGGGTAAGAAAATCGGTGGATTTGGTGTGGATCTTGGTGGTTGGTGTATTCATGCTGTGTGTGATGATGGGATGTGACAGGGAAAAAGAAGACGCAGATCTCTCCCAATGGCAAAAGAAATCCTCCACCGCCGTGGCCTCTCAGACCTACCGGGACAGTGAAGGAAATCAGATCGTATATTATTGCTGTAAGACCACCTACTATGAGCAGGGTGAAAAGCCGGAAGATGGCGCGCTGGATCGGCAGGCTCTGTCTGCGGTGGTGGATTGGGATAAGATGGAAGAAAGCAGGGACTGCACCGTAGGCCACTGGCCGGCTCTGTTATGCCAGCGTGAGGGCCGCAGTTATCTGTGCTGGACCATCTCTCCGGAATACAGCTGCATCATCGAATATGATGCCGAGGCGGTAGAGGAGGAAGATATCTTTCGCATGGCAGAAAGTGTAGTGCGACAGTAGTAATTGTGGTTGAATAGAAAAGCTCCAGGAAAATCTTTTCCAGAGACACACTTAATTGCTTTTGCAATTTGGTGTCGGAGGAATGATTTTCCTGGAGCTTTTTTAGAAGCCAGAAGTAATGCCGTACTGACTCATATAACTGTTGTGAAACCTCTTATCCATAGTCACATCCTCACCAAACCAGGCAGGAGGGACGAAGGACAGCGCCTGTTCTTCTGATGCAAACTCCACCTCAGCCATAATCAGATGGCCGGGGTTGGTGAAGATGTCCAGTTCCACAGTGAGACCAGCGTAGGGGTCTGAATGGGAAGGAGGAGCAGTAAATTCGTCAGAGGACACATGACCTTCCGTGCCCAGGGGGATCAGATATCGGGTCTTGGTAATGCGATACCCGTCTACTTTTTCCAGGAGATGGGCGTAAGCCTCAGCGGTGAGAGGCAGGTTATACTCCTCTCGCACCATCTTGCCGGCACCTTTGTAGGTCAGGATATAGTCATCGTCCTGGCGACGGATGCGAACCACCGGGCTGGTGCACAGATAGCCCTGCTCGATCAGATGGTGGGGATAGGATCCTAAGTCGGCAGGCAGTTCTTTGATGAGAAATTTGCGTTCGATTTCCATGGTCGTGGCCTCCTAAGAATGTCTTGCCATTATTATACTGGAAATGCTATAATACTGGCAATAGTAGATAGGACGAAATGCCATGACAAAAGAAGAAAAAATCATCTCAGAGAACAAAAGAAGTGGACGGATCCGACAGGCGGCACTGATGTCGCTTTGTTTTGTTGCGCTGGAATTATATTTTCATTGGTCCGAGGGAATGGAATTTACAGAAAGATTTCTGTACCCTGTGCTGTTTAGTATTCCCCTGGGATTTGCGTTTGCATCGTTGTATCGCATGCTGCCCCGATGGGCCAACCTGCTGTTAAGCGGACTGACCCTAATGCTGGCTACGGTGTGGACCGGCGTGCAGATCTGCTATGCCAGTGTGTTTCGCTCTTATATGGACTTTTCCAAAATATTTATGGGAGGCGATGTGGCGGCCAACTTTGGCGGTGAGATGCAGGATGCCATCCTGAGCAATCTGCCTAAGATTTTGCTGCTGATAGTGTTCTGGCTGACGGCCTGCCTGTGGCTGGCGGTAATTGGTAGTGAAACGCGAGGGCGGGATGATTTTAAACGGGGACTGATCGGTATCCTGACGGCAGGACTGCTTCATGGCCTGTGCATCGGTGCACTGATGCTGGCAGGTGCCGGAGCCTATTGTCCCTGGGGAATGTATAACCAGTATCCTCGTGTGTTGGATAATAATATCCAGAACTTTGGTGTGCTGACTTCTCTGCGTCTGGAGTGGAAGGATATGCTCCTGGGAACTGACGGAGCAGATATGCCTGCGTTTCGGGAAGAGGACATGTCTGCATTGCTGCAGAAGGATCCTGTAATCCAGGAGACATCAAAAGAAACGTCGGAGTCCGATGGGGAGATAACGGGGGATTCTGTTTCCACAGAAGAGACAACGTCGGGGGCTGGAGAAATGACAGAATCCACAGAACCTGCGACACCGCCGGATCCGGTCTTTTATCCTCAGCAGATGGACATCGATTTTGAGAAGCTGCTGGCAGAAGAGACAGACGAGGAGATCCGCGGACTCCATCAGTATATTCAGAACACCTCCGGATCCTACACCAATGCATATACCGGCATGTTTGATGGCTACAATCTGATCATGATCTGTGCGGAGAGCTTCAGTTCTTATATGATCGATGAAGAACTGACACCGACACTGTACAAGATGGCTAACAACGGTTTTGTCTTTGAAAATTTTTACGGAACCTTTAAGGCGGTGACCACCAACGGCGAATATGCTTTCTGTACCGGTCTGATGCCCAATACGTCGGGAACGCAGACAGAGCAAAAAGAGAATTCCACCTTTATGCTGTCTTCGGACAAGTATCTTCCCTATTGTATGGGCAATGTATTCCGCTCGCTGGGTGCCCGTACTTATTTTTATCACAGCAATGTGAGATCCTTTTATGATCGGATCACCACTCACCCCAACATGGGTTACGATGTGTGTCGCTTCCTGGATGGCTCTTTCGTGGATGGTGAATTGCGCAAGAAGGAAAAGCTGACTTTCAGCACAGGGACCAAACGTCCTAACTCCGATGAGGAGACATTGTTGCAAACCTTGGAGGAGTATTTGGGCAATCGGGATGAGAATGGCAATGTAAATCAGTTCCATGCTTACTATATGACTTACAGTGGTCACCATCCCTACTACGATGTGACAGAAGCAGATCGTATCAAGAGTCCCATGGTCTATGAAAATCGTGAGATCGTGGATTCCTTAGACTGTTCTCCCGGCGTCAAGGCATATCTGGCAGCTAATCTGGAAGTGGAAAATATGCTGCGGGAGCTGCTGGCAGCCCTGGAGGAAGCAGGCTGTCTGGACAATACGGTGATCGTGCTGACCAGCGACCATTATCCCTATGGTCTCAGCACTGGTCAGTTTGCCGATCTGGCAGCCCTTACCGGCAAGGAGATCGAAAAAGAATTTGGAATGTACCGCAATTCTTTTATCTGCTACAATGCAGGGATGACGGAACCGGTAGTGGTAAAAGAGCCTTGTTGTACGGTGGATATTATTCCTACACTGCTGAATTTATTTGGCATAGACTATGATTCTCGCCTATTGGCAGGTACCGATGTGCTGGATCCCCAGGCCTTCCATGTGGCCATGCTGTACAACCAAAGTTTTATCACCGACCGGATCCGATATAACACTACCAAGGGTGAGATCATCTATCTGGTAGAGGAATCATTGGTGCCGGCAGAATATGTGGATGCCTGCATCCGATATGTGCAAAATAAGTTTGATGTGTCGCTGCAGATCATTGGCAAAGATTACTATCGGATCCTGGAAGAGTATCTGCGATGAATATAGCAAACAGAAGATACAAAGGATTTGCGGAGTCAATGTAAATAAAGTATAATGTGATCAAAGAGTCAGTAGCCGTAATCCCAGCAAGATCATTGGCTGCACCCAATAAGGAGGACGATCAATATGAGCAAAGTAAGTATTTTTATGGCAAATGGCATGGAAGAGGTAGAATGCCTGGCTGTGGCCGATATGTTGAAACGTGGTGGTGTTGAAGTAGAAACGGTTTCCATCAACGAGACCAATGCGGTGACCAGCTCCCACAACGTGACGATCCTGGCAGATAAGACCTGGGCGGAGGCCGACTGCACCGATGCGGATCTGCTGTTTTTGCCCGGCGGCATGCCTGGTACCACTAACCTGGGCGCCCATGAAGGTCTGTGTGCTTTGATCAAGGAATTTGATGCTGCCGGCAAGAGAGTAGCTGCCATCTGTGCTGCACCCAGTGTGTTGGGTCAGCTGGGCCTGTTGCATGGTCGTCAGGCCACCTGCTATCCCGGATTTGAGGAGCAGCTGACTGGTGCCATCTACACTCGTCAGGGTGTGATCACCGACGGTCATATCACCACCGCTCGTGGCGTAGGATTTGCCATCGATATGGGGCTGGAGCTGGTGAAGCTGCTGCAGGGTGAGGAAGTGTTTGCTCAGGTCAAGGGCAGCATCCAGCATCCAGAGTGCTAAACCAAAATCCATGAGAAAAAGTAAAAAAGCGATATCTCCAGGGAGGAATAAATCCTTCTGAGGATATTGCTTTTATTTTGTTCGTAAACTATAGGATAGAATGGGAATCAGGACTTGTAGGGAGCTTCTACCACGCAGATGCCCTGGGAGATAATATCTCGCACATGGGCCACGGCGCTTTCTTCATCTTTGGCCAGGATGGCGTCTAGCAGAAGCTGATGCTTGGCAGCAGCCGGCACAATATCCTGAGGCAGCTGGTCATAATGTAGATGGATCAGATTCAACAGGACGGTCTCAAAACCGCGGAAGATCATACTGTAGACGCTGTTGCCGGAGGCCTGGGTCAGTTTATAGTGAAAGAGGTACATGTCCTCGGACATATGGGGGTTATCCGGCGTCATGCGGTCGATCAGCTCCTGCATCTCTGTGGCAGTCGTCTCATAGATGTGGGTGCAGGCCCGGCGGGCACATTCGCTCTCCAGCATGAGGCGGGTATCCATCATGTCATAGAATAAGTTGCGCTCCAGTTCGATGGAACCGTAGCGCATCAGGGTGTCTAAAGACAGAGTGGTAGGGTTCTTGCGATAGTCTCTCACCCTGATGCCGCGGCGGGGAATGACGGTCAGAAATCCTTTGCTCTCCAGATCCAGCACTGCCTGGTGCAGGGTGCTGCGGCTGATACCCATCTGCTCGGCCAGGTCTCGCTCGGCAGGGAGCCAGTCTCCGATATTCAGCTCGCCGGACAGGATCTTGGACAAGAGGGCCTGGGTGGCGGCGTTGCTTAGGGATGGTGCAGACAGCTTATCAAACGTGGACATGGAACTACCTCTTTCTTTCGTGGTCTGCATTTATCATACCAGAGAAATAGTGCT
>JAFYLG010000199.1 GCA_017537225.1 Lachnospiraceae bacterium | reverse complement strand
TTATATTATTCTTTTTGTTATCACTCTACCGGAGCAATCGTCTTCAGTCCACCAATGATCACCCTGGCGATAGCCTTGCCACCCTCTTTGTTGGGGTGAACCAAGTCTTCCAGATACATATTGCGATTAAACTGGTTAACTCCGCAGTTGCCAAACACATCAATGCAGGGCACACTGAGATACTCTGCCACTTCCATGACCGCTTCTGCGTAATCCTGAGTAGTCAAACCGATCTGATTGTACACCGGCGCTGTCTGATTGGCAGCCATCTGTTCATTGGTCATACCATCTTCATAGGCACCGCGACCGCTAAAAGGTGTACACAGTACAACTGTAGCCTGAGGACACCACTCCTGGATCTTTACTACCGTAGATGCTACTGCCCCCATAAAGGTAGTCTCATCAAAGGGATAACTTAAATCCCCTAAAGGTGCACTGATGGATGGACCGGCATCATTGGTCCCAGCCATCACCACCACCAGATCTACATTCTGAGGGATCATGGTCTTGATGCGGTCCCAGCTGCACATATATCCTTCGTGCTCTGTGGTTCCTTCCGGTGCAGCCGTCACTCCTGCAAATCCAAAACGACTGTTGTAGCTGCCGTCAGGATTAGCATACCAGGTCTGCCCGCTAAGGGTATAGGTACTGCTGCCCAGTCCCCGCTCATAATGATGGGCAAAGCCCAAAGCTTTGTGCACATAGGGCTGCCATACATTATATCCGGTAATGCTGTCACCATAGCTGCACCAGGTCTTTCCATTCCAAGTACTCTCCACTGTGGCGATGGTCACATCCTCTCCTTGAGAATTGCCGTGAGACAGATTTTTCTCTAACGTACCAATTCGTCCAACCAAACTTGCTGCAATGACACAGGCTCCTATAGCGGCTACCAAGCTGAAAACTGCTGCAATTTTCCAAAATTTCTCTTTCATTCTTATCTCCGGATCTGCTTCTTTACAGATACTTTTTGATCACATCACCAGCTGCCCATGCCTTTTCAATATAAGCAGGCATCATCTGCTGCAGATGAGCACGCATTTCCTCTTCATGAGCTGCCAGCCATTCATATGCCTGGATCAGTTCTTCTTCACTCTGCAACTGCTGTACCGGCTTCACATAGTTCTCATAAGTGCCAAAAATATCTTTGGCAATACCCTTGGCCTTGACTGAGTAGCCCACCACTACAGTCGGTACACAGGTGGAGTAAGCCGCAATAGTAGAGTGGGTTCTGGCACCGATAAACATGCGGCACTGAGAAATAGCGTATTTCAACTGCTGACAATTGTGATCCCCGATCATCACGATACGTCCGGTGTCCGCAAAAGCATCATACAACACCTTCAATACATCCAGATCGTTATCCTCAGGAATGGTTACATGAGGAATCAGGGCGATCTTTCTGTCGGTGGTATCCAAAATGTGCTGAATCAGTGCCTTGTAATTGCGAAGGGTCATACCAGGAACCGTCTCACTGCGCACGATAACCGGGCTGATATTGATACCGATCATGTTGCCAGGTTCAAAATTCTCCGGCAGCGAGATCTCTTCCTTGCCCAGTACAAAGGCAGGGTCAGAATACAGGCGAATATCGGTACTACATTTTTCTTTCAGCGCTTCGTAGGTGATGGTCTCTCTGGCCACGATGATATCATAACCGTTCAGATCCTTTACCATGGCCTCACTGATAGTAGCAGGTTCTACCGAGCACCCCCACAGAATACGGAGATAACCAGAGGCATCCACTACCTTGTTGGTTTCATAAAGCCAGGTAGGGCGCTTGGTGCAATAGTTATCGCCGCCGATAGACACATACAAAGTATCTTCTTTGTTGGCACGCACATAGTCAAAGAACGGTTTGTAGTCTCTTCTGGCTTTACGATTCTGAATCCCCAGACAGTTTGGATGGATCTTACACAGCACACGATACAACAGACTCACCTGATAACTAAAGGCATTCTGCAACAGTTTCTCTGCCTGCACGCCGTACTTACGGTCACGACCCTCGTCCAGTGTCGACACGGTTAAATCCTTGGTGTATCCCGCCTTGCGAAAAATCTCATAAGTGGTGCGCACCAGCGCTTCACAACCATGATTACCGCTTCCGGCATGGCCATATAATAAAATGTTCTTCATATCCTTCCTCCTGATCACCAATAACAGCTGTTTTCGATCTTTTTGGCTCCTGCAGGACGTTCCGTATCTCCGGGACGACACCAGGCATCGTTAAACAGTGTGCGGAAATCTTCTCTTTGATCCCATCTCTGTCCGCGGATACCGAACAGCAGCTGGGTAGATCCACCCATATGGATCACCTTTTTGCCGGCAGCCTTCAATCTGGCGGCCAACGGGAACCCATATGCACCACAGCCCAGAATAGCCACTTCGAAGTCCTTCTTCATGGCCTCTTCATACATGTAATCCAATGCCTCAAACCAGTTGGCAAAACGCTCATCTCTCTGACCGGCAATGGTCTGTACGGCCTTTAATGTCATCAAAGTAAATTCCGGCAGCACCGCTCTGCCCGGGAACAGATCTTCTCTGCGGGCATACTGACTGCGAATGGTATCCTCAAAAGGATGAATCACCAGCACTTTTTTCCCCTTCAGTGCTTCACTCCAGGGTTCTTGGGCAAAGAAAGGCTCCAGACCACTCAACTTGCACAACTTGGCATGAGAAAAACGGGTATCCAGCAGATAAGGTTCCATGGGAATGGTCCCCCAGATTCCTAACAGATCTGCCTGTTTACAGGCCTCTTCCATTACGTCACCAAAACGCAACACCATCTCCTGACTCTCTGGAAAGAATCCAGCATTGATACACATGGAATCCATATTTCCCTGGGGAATATCCTTACGGATCCCCATCTTCACTTCGATAGTCTTTAAAAATGCCAACATCTCACCACTGCCCAGGCGACCGGCCATAAATGGCTCATCTCCCAACAAACGCTCCCTGATCAGAACATTGGCATGCGCGGTATCCAGACAATACTGATTGTCCGGCTGAATGGGCTTATTCTGCTTTAACACATGCTTGAAGCCGGCCACGGCAAAATATTTCATATATTTCAACTGCTGCAGCATAGTGCCTCCTTATCGTTTCAGGGATGTGAGCAGGTTTTTCGCTACATGAGGGATCCGCATCAATTTCTTTTTACGAACCTCAGGATCTGCATACTTAAAGCTGTACCAAGCGCCTTCCAGACCACGCCAGAAACGCACCAGCGGATAACCATCACCCAAAATACGACATACCTTCTTTTCATAATCCACATCAGGGATCACATACGGAGGATGCTTTAAGGGGAACTCCAACTCATAGGTCTGTTTGTAATATACCTGTCGCAATCCCTTAGGGATAGAATCCAGAGAACCGGCACCGTGGGTACCGTTCTTGCCAATACCAATATTGCAGGTCTGGCAGCG
>JAFYLG010000198.1 GCA_017537225.1 Lachnospiraceae bacterium | reverse complement strand
GATCTTGCCGCAACCGGCCAATGCTTCCACAAATTCTCTGGTGATGATACGAGGCTCCAGAGAGCCCAGGCGAATACGCTCGATGCCATCGATCTCAGCCAGTGCCAGGATCAGCTTCTGCAATCCGTGGCCAAAGGGCGCCTCGGGAATCTTTTCCTCGGTGCCAAAATCCAGGCCATAGGAACTCAGATGGATACCGGTGAGAACGATCTCACGATATCCGGCTGCTGCCAGACCACGAACTTCGGCCTGTACCTCTTTCAGATGACGGCTGCGGATGCGACCGCGGGCGTAGGGGATGATACAGTAACTACAGAACTGATTGCAGCCATCCTGTACCTTTAAAAAGGCACGGGTATGCTCTGCAGTTTTGCAGATATTCATGTTTTCGTATTCGGTGACACGGGTCAGATCCAGCAGGGCAGAGGGAACAAATTCATGCAACTCCTCCGCTTCTCCATCGGCCGTTTCTCCGGCAACAGCTGCTTCTGCCTTTTTTGCCTCAAACCAGCCATCCAGCATAGGAATCAGCTGATTCTTCTGATTGTTGCCGATGATCATGTCTACAGCACCATCCTCCAGAACCTCCTGGCCTCTGGCCTGAACATAGCAACCGGCGGCTACCACCACGGCGTCCGGGTTCATCTTGCGGGCCCGGTGCAACATCTGACGGGATTTGCGATCGGCAATATTGGTTACGGTACAGGTATTGATAATATATACATCGGCTTCTTCTTCGAAGGAAACGATCTCATAACCGTGTTCCTCCAACAGCTGCTGCATGGCCTCTGTCTCATAAGAATTTACCTTGCAGCCCAGATTGTGCAATGCCGCTTTTTTCTTCATAAATAAGTCCTTTCCAGACGCAAAACAGTTATTAGTATTTTCCATTTTTTCTAAAATAATCATGAAAACCCTTGACAGTAACACCCAGTCGCGCTACTATGTTGGCGGAAACAGAATAACAATAAAATCCTCTGTTTTCCCTTTCTTTTGTCTTCATATATCTACATATTCGAAAGGGGGTTTTCCATGAAAACCATTCGTATTTCTTTAAACTCCATTGACAAGGTCAAGACCCTGGTCAATGAACTGGGCAAGTACGACTCTGATTTTGATCTGATCAGCGGACGCTATGTCATCGATGCCAAATCTATGATGGGCATCTTTAGCTTAGATCTGTCCAAGCCGCTGGATCTGTATATCCACTCCGACGCCGATGCGCCGGCTATCGTGGAAGCTTTGAGTCCTTATATCGTACAGAATTGATTGCCCCATCGTCGTTTTATGAAACAACGACAATATCTACATCAAATATGTGAAGTAAGCAGGAGCGTTGCCGCCATAGCGGCAGCGCTCCTTTTTTGTGATTACAGTGTCTAGTCCGCCCAGATGACCTCTCTGGTCTCCAGAGCGGTCTGAACCATCTCGCCGATCTTTTCCTGCAACAATTCCTCAGACTTGTGCATGCTCTTTAAGTTGGGCTTGGTCACGGGATGCTTGGCCACAAAGATAGTGCAGCAATCCTCGTAAGGCAGGATGGAAGTCTCAAAGGTGTTGATCTTCTCAGAGATGGTCACAATATCCTGCTTGTCAAAAGCGATCAGAGGACGGTATACGGGCAGAGTACATACCTCGTTGGTGGCCATCAGACTCTGCATAGTCTGAGAAGCCACCTGACCGATGCTCTCTCCGGTGATCAGGCCCAGACAGCCGGTCTCCAGAGCGATGGTCTCCGCGATACGCATCATGTAGCGACGCATCAGGATGGTCAGCTGATCGTGAGGGCAGGTCTCGTAGATATACATCTGAATGTCAGTAAAGTTTACCACATGCAGCTGGATAGGGCCAGAGTACTTGGCCACCAGCTTGGCCAGATCTACTACCTTCTGCTTAGCACGCTCGCTGGTGTAGGGCGGTGCATGGAAGTATACGGCATCGATCTTGGCGCCGCGCTTGGCGATCATATAGCCGGCTACGGGGCTGTCGATACCACCGGACAGCAGCAGCATGGCCTTACCGGCAGTGCCCACCGGCATACCGCCGGCACCGGGGATCACCTGGGAGTATACATAGATCTTCTCACGGATTTCTACGTTCAGATAGATGTCAGGCTTATGCACATCTACACGGATCTCAGGGAAAGCATTCAGCACGGCTTCACCCAGTTTGGCATTCATGGTCTGAGAATCTACGGGCCAGTTCTTGCGAACACGGCGGGACATTACCTTGAAAGTAATGTTTTTGTCGGGATGCGCCCACTCCATGTAAGCGATCACATCCTCTTTCAGCTGCTCAAAACCCTGGTCCTCCAGAACTACCACAGGGCAGATACCCACGATACCGAATACACGGCTCAGAGCCTCAATGGTCTCCTCATAGTCGTACTCGCCCTGGGCGTGGGCATAGATACGGCCGCTCTCCTTAGTTACGACGAAAGAACCGTCCACGGGCTTTAACGCGCGGCGGATCTGCTTTACCAGCGCATCCTCAAACAGGTAACGATTCTTACCCTTGGTTGCGATCTCGGCATACTTGATCAAAAAAGACTGATACATATTTCCCTCTACTTTCTGCGATATCTGCGCAGGGCCGGAAGCAACTCTCTCAGAGCCTGCAGGCAGATGTCCGCCTCTTCTATAGTATTTAAATCACTGAAACTAAAACGAATGGTACTCTCCAGATAAGCTGCATCACTGCCGATGGACTGTAGAGTGCCGCTGACGGCAGGATGATTGGATGCGCAGGCAGAACCGGATGACACGTAGATGCCACGATCCTCCAGAGAATGAAGCAGTACTTCACTCTTACTGATGCCCTCAACTCCTACACTGACCACATGGGGTGCACTGTTTTCTTCATCATATCCGTGGATATGAGTACCCTCTAACTCCTTGATGCCCTCCACAAAGTGTGCCTTCAGCTCATACATCTTCTGGCGCTTACCGGCCATATCCTCGTAACAGTAGCGCACTGCCTCAGCCATACCGGCGATACCGGGTACATTTTCAGTACTGGGACGTAGATCTCTCTGCTGTCCTCCACCGTACAGCAGGGGCTTGATCTTGGTCTTGTCCTTGATATACAGAAAACCAACGCCCTTGGGGCCGTGGAACTTGTGAGCGCTGACGCTCAACAGGTCGATACCCTCTCTGGCGGGACGGATCTGGTACTTGCCAAAGGCCTGGACTGCATCACTGTGGAACAGGATGGTAGGCTTGTAGGCCTTGACGATCTTGCTAAGCTCCGCAATAGGCTGCACCGAACCGATCTCGTTGTTCACATACATGATGGACACCAGGATGGTCTCCG
>JAFYLG010000197.1 GCA_017537225.1 Lachnospiraceae bacterium | reverse complement strand
CTACCAGTCGGGGCCAGATGTAGGAGTTCCATGCACCCATCATCTTTAAGATGGTGAGGGAGATCAGGGGAGGCAGGGCCAGGGGGATCATAACCTTCCACAGGTATTTCAGGTCGCTGGTACCGTCTACCTTGGCAGCCAGATACAGCTCGTTAGGGATCTGCAGGAAGTTCTGGCGAAGCAGGTAGATGTAGAATACGCTGACCAGGAAAGGTACGATCAGTACGGTGTAGGTGTTCATCCAATCCAGCTGGGTAATGGTACCGTAGTTGGTGATGGTGAACAACTCACCGGGGATCATCATGGTGGCTAACAGCAAGCCAAACATGGCATCTCTGCCCTTAAACTCCAGACGGGCAAAGGCGAAAGCGGACAATACCGTAATGATCAGGGACAGGATCGTAGAAACGATACCTACATACATGGTATTAAAGAAGAGACGACCCAGGCTGGCTGCCGTAAAGGCTTCCGCATAGTTGCTGAACATGATCTTGCGGGGCCAGAAGGTGGGAGTGCTCATACGATATTCTTCCAGGGTCTTCAAGGATGAGATGATCATCCAGTAGAAGGGGAACAGCACGATCAGTGCCATTACCAGCAGGAAGGCATAGGTGCCGGCCTTAACGATGCCCTTGATGATTCTCTGTCTGGAAGAGACCTGCTGCATGTTCTGTGCATGCATCGTAGTAATTTTCTCTGACATAGGACACCTCTTAATAATGGACTTTCTTTTTGCTGACCCAACCATTGATCATGGTAACCACCAAAATGATACCAAACAGGATCAATGCAGCGGCGCTGGCGCGGCCCTGGCTGTTGGAACTCAGTGCGTCATAGATGAAACCGACCATGGTATTGAGTCGGTATGCGTCATCGGCGGGACCCATCTTTTCACCGAAAATACCTACGATGCTGGTGTACTCCTTAAAGCCGCCGATGAAACCGGTGATGATAACATAGGCCAGCATGGGAGACAGCAGCGGTACAGTGATGTGAGTAAACACGCGACGACGAGGGGTTCCGTCTACCTTGGCAGCGTCATAATACTGCTTGTTGATACTCTGCAGACCGCCCAGCAGAACCAGGATCTTAAAGGGCAGAGCGTTCCAAACGATATAGACGATCATTACGACCATGTTAGCCATATAGCTGGATCCATAGTTGATCCAGTTGATGGGATCGCCGCCAAAAAACATGATCACATTGTTGATGATACCTGCTGTAACGATGATCTCATTTTCGGTGCCATAGAAGCTGCCTACGATATTGAACATAGCAGCAAATACCATACCGATAGCGATGGAGTTGGTTACATAGGGCAGGAAGAAGATGGTCTGCAGGATCTTCTGCAGAGGCTTGATGGAATTCAGTGCCACGGCGATCAGCAGTGCCAGCATCGTAGAGATGGGCACGGTAGTCACACACAGCAGACAGGTGTTCTTCAAGCACTGTAAAAACTTCTGATACTGAATAACCTTTGCAAAGTTACCCAGACCAAATTCAAAGACTCTGCCGCCGGCAGCCTGCAGGCCACTGTAGCCTTCTAAGAAGGACATGCGGACAGTATTGATAATGGGCCATACGGTGAAGACAAGCAACAATACGATTGCCGGCGACAGGTACAGCCAAGCTTTCCATTGCTGTTTGCTATCAACCATTCTTCTTTACCTCGTAATACATTCTCTCTTCAGTCTCTTTGTTGAACAGGAAGAACTTGTGAGGCTTTACAGAGTATCTGACTACTTCACTTCCTACATTCAGCTTATGATCTGCATCAATGATAGAGCGGATCATAGGGTTTACGCTGGATTCGTGTTTGGATACGATGCTAACATCGCGCCCCATAACTTCCACGTTGCTCAGCTGACACTTCAGAGGACCATTTTCATCCAGGATGAAACCTTCGGGACGGATACCGATAAATACCTGCTGGTCTTCTACACCAGTCACTTCCATTACCATATCTTCGCCCATATATACCTTGCCGTCTTCCACGCGACCCTCAAATACATTGATAGGAGGAGTGCCCAGGAACTTGGCAACAAACAGGTTGGTGGGATCATCATAGATATCCTGAGGCGCACCGATCTGCTGAACTACGCCCAGCTTCATAACAACGATCATATCGGAGATGCTCATAGCCTCTTCCTGGTCGTGGGTTACAAATACGGTGGTAATGCCGGTTTCCTTCTGAATACGACGGATCTCCTCACGGGTCTGCAGACGCAGACGGGCATCCAGGTTAGACAGGGGCTCGTCCAACAGCAGTACACGAGGCATCTTTACCAGTGCACGGGCGATGGCAACGCGCTGCTGCTGACCACCGGACAGCTCATTGGGCTTACGATCCATCAGCTCGTCGATCTGCACCAGCTTGGCAGCATAGTGAGCCTTTTCCAGCATTTCTTCCTTGGTCAGCTTGTCCTCACCCTTTAAGTTCTGCAGAGGGAACATGATATTCTGCTTTACTGTCATATGGGGATACAGAGCATAGTTCTGGAATACCAGACCGATTCCCCTGTTTTCTGTGGCCAACTCGGTAACATCATCGTCACCAAAATAAATCTTACCACTGGTAGGCTTCTGCAGACCACTGATCATGTACAGAGTGGTACTCTTACCACATCCGGAGGGTCCCAGCAGACCGATCAGCTTACCGTCAGGAATCGTAAAGGTAAAATTATTTACCGCTACTACTTCCTCGCCGGACTTTTTGTTGCGGCTGGGAAAGATTTTTGTCAGATTCTCCAATACTACTTTCATATGAATCCCTTTCTTATGTGTTTATGTTACATGATGTATTTCATTTATTGGAAGAGACCAAAAATACGTATTTATGGATCTCTATCAATCTTATTTATTTTGGCAAATCCTCTTGCTTCCTTATCCGGTTACAAACATTATGCCCACTGTTAGTATGCCTGTCTGGCCGCCTTTTCTGCAGCGATCTTCTTCTTGTACTCGATCATGTCATCGGTAGTTTCAAAAATACGCTGGCTGGCAATATCGATGACTACTGTACCGGCCATATGATCATGGATCGCAGAATTGGTTTTGCTGACTCCCAACAAAATCACCTGCAGCAGCACAATACCGCCCAGGACGATCAGTCCCACCGGCCCAATAATATTAAAGAACAATGCCAGTACCAGCAGGATCGGTATCATGATCTCGATCGTAAATTTACCCAGGAATGTACGGATAAACAGCTGGATCGTAGTCAAACGCACACTGTCCACTCGCATGACTCCCAGACCAAACACTTTCTTGCCCAATGTCTGACCGTTGCCTAGCATCATAGGACCTACAAATTCTAACAGGATCACAGCAATCAAAATACCCATGGTAGTGATCAGCATAGATAAATAAATGGTCATGTTATAGGCATACATGGCCTCCTGATCTGCTATCAACGCATCATAGGCCTCATCGAATCGATCTCGTTCTTCGGGAAGCATCGTCTCGTATTCTTCCTGGGTCAATTCAAAGCTAATACCATAATCTTCTTCATACTGAGTATAGGCAGCCTGCACCTTTTCGTTGTATTCACTAAAACGAAGTGCACCCGAAAGCGCCGCACCACAACCTACAGCCAGAATAACCATCACAATGGCATCCAGCATAAATGCTGATATTCTCTTCCAAAAACTAGCCTTCTGTATATCAACAGTCATGATTTATCCCTTCTTATCAAAACATAAAGATATCTTTTTAGCAGATATCTCAAATTGCGCAACTTACATTATAGCAAAAATGCAAGCAAAAAGCTATAGCTTCCCTGTAAAATTCACATCAAAATATTGTGTTTTTTTACATTATATATCATTGATTTCTGGATACTATTAGGAGAATAGCCAAAATTTCTTTTTACAAACAAAGAAAACCCCGAAGAATTACTTCTTCGGGGTTTTCGAGGCGTCAGCCGGAATCGAACCGGCGATAGAGGTGTTGCAGACCTTTGCCTTACCGCTTGGCT
>JAFYLG010000196.1 GCA_017537225.1 Lachnospiraceae bacterium | reverse complement strand
CTGCGACCTCTCGGTCCCTAACCGAACGCTCTACCAAGCTGAGCCACACGCCGTTAGGTTATGTGAATGGGTTACAAAAATTTGATAAAGATCACTTTATCAAATGTGCCTGGAGGGATTCGAACCCCCGACCCACGGCTTAGAAGGCCGTTGCTCTATCCGGCTGAGCTACAGACACCCGGACTGGCTGCCCTTCCATCAGGGCCATGCCATATATAAAGCAAACCAAGTTTGCTGCGTCGGCGTGACAGGATTCGAACCTGCGACCTCTCGGTCCCTAACCGAACGCTCTACCAAGCTGAGCCACACGCCGTTAGGTTACGCTTCGGAGCTTGCGCTCCGAGGCGTATGTTTTCAATTGTTTGCGAAGTTGATTAAGCCAGCTTGGACTTAGCAACCTCAGCCAGCTGAGCGAAGCCCTGAGCATCATTTACAGCCATGTCAGCCAGGATCTTGCTGTTCATCTCGATACCAGCCAGCTTCAGACCATACATGAACTTGCTGTAAGACAGGCCATTGATTCTGGCCGCAGCGTTGATTCTTGCGATCCACAGCTGTCTGAACTGTCTCTTCTTCTCTTTTCTGCCGGCATAAGAGCTGGTCAGAGCTCTCATAACGGACTGCTTAGCTACTCTATACTGCTTGGATCTGGCACCTCTGTAACCCTTGGCCAGCTTCAAAACGCGATTATGCTTCTTCTTGGCGTTCATACCGCCCTTAATTCTTGCCATTTCAGTCTTCCTCCTTCAATACTACCAATTAGTAAGGCAAAATTCTCTTCATTACCTTTGCATTGGTTGCATCAGTAATGGTGGCTTTACGCAGGTTTCTCTTTCTCTTGGTAGACTTCTTGGTCAGGATATGACTCTTGTAAGCTTTCATTCTCTTCAGCTTGCCGGTACCGGTTTTCTTAAAACGCTTGGCTGCTGCTCTGCTTGTCTTTAATTTAGGCATGACAATGTTCCTCCTTAAGTTTAATTCCGTTTCTCCGTTAAGAACATGACCAGGCTTCTGCCTTCCACCTTTGCAGGCTTATCAACAGTTGCCACATCTGCCAGCTTCTCAGCGAAGTCATCCAATATGTGTTTGGAATTCGCCATATGGCTCATCTCTCTGCCGCGGAAACGCAAAGTAACTTTTACTTTATCCCCTTTAGAAATGAACTTACGGGCAGCACTAACCTTTGTGTTCAAATCGTTGGTATCGATGTTGGGGGAGAGGCGAACTTCCTTGATCTCAATGACCTTCTGCTTCTTCTTAGCCTCTTTTTCCTTACGGGCAAGCTCGTAGCGATATTTACCGTAATCGATGATCTTGCAAACAGGAGGCTTTGCGGTAGGAGCGATCATAACCAGATCCAACTCGGCTTCCTGAGCCAGCTTCTGAGCTTCCTTCGCAGACATAATACCTAACTGATCACCGTTTTCTCCGATTACACGGACTTCCTTTTCACGAATCTGTTCGTTGATTTTTAACTCGCTAATGGTCTTGCACCCCCATGGATAAATAAAAAAATGGATAGTCAGACTATCCACCATCCTACGGTACCTGGTACCTCCATGAACGCTTAGTCACGCATTTGTGCTAAGGTGAGAGTGGATACTCTACTTTGTTTTCGTACTCACGACTGGTATATCATATCACCCTCACCTTGATTTGTCAAGCGTTTTTTTTAAGTTTTTTTGATGTTTTATCGAGGCGTTTTTTCTCATCATATATTCTCTTTTATGCTTAAAAATGCCCCCATATTACCTCGACGTCCCTGACTTCCCCGGTGAGAAAAGATCACATCTTTGTTGCAGCAGGTGCAAATATCTGTCACGCTAATATGCTCTGGCAATACACCTGCCTCCGTCAGGATCTGCACATTAGCTAGCTGCAGGTCCAACTGATATTTTCCCGGCTTGCCCGGTGTCTTCTTTATTATAAAAGGAATACTGTCATTTTCCGTTCTCTGCCCAGCTGAAGGATCTGCATTGAGTATTTTCTCTTCTACAGGCAATGTCAGCCCCAGTTCTTTCGCAAAGGCCTCTGCCACATCCTCACTGACCTCATAGCAATCCTGACAGATGCTGGGGCCGATAGCAACGATCAAATCCTGGGGCTGACAGCCATAGGATTCCTTCATGGCCTCCACCGTACAGCGGCCCATGCGGGCTACGGTACCACGCCAACCGGAATGAGATGCTCCAATGGCTTTACGCACCGGATCCACAAACAACAACGGGACACAGTCTGCGTAAGACGTCACCAGAACTGCGCCAGGAACATCCGTGATCAAGCCGTCAATATCCTGATAATCACGTTCCCGATCATATCCTTTTCCCATATCTTCCACAGTCACTTTACGAATATTGGTAGTATGGGTTTGATAAGACAAAACTATCTTTTCAGGATCAAATCCTATGGCAGCTGCCATGCGGCGATAGTTCTCACGGATATTAGCAGGATCATCCCCTCTCCCGCTGGCAAAATTCATGGTAGCGCAATCGCCCTGACTGACGCCACCTAATCGTGTGGAAAAACCATGTACCACAACATCCGTAGCATCCAGTTCAGGAAATACCATATAGGGAACATCTGCAGTTTCTCTGAGTGCCACCACAGGGATATTTCCTTTTCTTTTTAAATGTAAGCCCATCATTCTATCAACCTCTTTTCGATCCTGCAATATCATTTGTTAGCATTCATTCTGTCGTCACTTCCAGATACAGATGTCACAGATTTTACCAACTGCCAAAGGCATCGGGAATCCAGCGTATCTGTAAATCCTCTCTCACACCGGTGATAGCCACCACATCAAATCGACAGGGTGTATCCTCCGGCAGATAACGCTGTTGCAAATACCACTGCGCCACTCGAAAGATAGTCTGTTGCTTGTGATAGTCCACCGCGGCCGCCGGATCTCCTGCCCCACCATTGTAACGATATTTGACCTCGCAAAACACCAACGTTTCTCCGTCTCTGGCAATCAGATCGATCTCTCCAGCACGACAACGGTAGTTTTTCTCCACTACCACCAATCCTTTTTGATACAAAAAGGCAGCCGCTTCCTGTTCGTAACGGCTGCCCACGGTTCTTTGATTTCGTTTCAATATTAGTTTTCTCCCAGAATGCCCTTGATAAATGTCTTGCGGTGGATGGGACAGGGACCGATCTGACGAAGGGCCTCCATATGCGCTGCGGATCCATATCCCTTGTGTCCGGCAAAACCATACTCCGGATACAGCTGATCGTATTCCACCATCATGCGATCCCTTGTCACCTTAGCGATCACGCTGGCGCAGGCAATAGAAATACTCTTGGCATCACCTTTGACAATGGGCACCTGAGGAATGTCCACCCCTGGGATACGCACCGCATCATTCAGCAGTACATCGGGATGTACGGGCAGCTGAGACAGTGCCTGACGCATGGCCTCATAAGTCGCCTGTAGGATGTTGATCTCGTCGATCCTCTCCGGAGATACGATACCCACTCCTACTGCCAATGCCTTTTCCATGATCTCAGGATACAAAAGTTCACGGCGACGTTCCGTCAGCTTTTTCGAGTCATTGACGTAAGGAATCAACATGCCCTTAGGCAGGATCACGGCAGCCGCTACCACAGGGCCGGCTAAAGGTCCTCTGCCCGCTTCGTCAATGCCGCAGACATAATCACAGGTCAGCTCATACTCTTTTTCATACTCCCGCATCCCTTCCAGACGACGAAGTTCCTCCTGCTCCTTAGCCAGACGCTTCGCTTCCTTTTCCTGCTCTTTTTCCAGTTTTTTCAGACGTCTCAGTTCTTTTTCTTCCGGTGTCAGTGCCATACGTTTTCACTCCCACTGTCTATCTCAAAATCACTCGTGTTTCAAAAATCCAATATGTTCCCAGGGTGCTACGCACACAAATGCCTTTCCTACGATCTGCTCCATAGCCACATTTGCCACGGAAGGGTCTCGGCT
>JAFYLG010000003.1 GCA_017537225.1 Lachnospiraceae bacterium | reverse complement strand
ATGGTGATGATGCCTACCTTATTGCGATTTTCATCGCAGATAAATACCATGTGCAGCTTGTTCAGACGCATACGCTGCAGCAGCTCAGGCACCTCGGTCTTACAATCAAATACGTAGGGCTTTAACAGCAACTTACGCAGCATGAAAGGCTTCTTCATAACGTAGTTGCTCAAAAACAGATTGGTGGGCAAAATACCTACGATATTGTCCTTGCGGCCCTCATATACCGGTAAACGAGAATAAGGGCAAGTCTTTACGAAACCTGCCAATTCCTTCAGTGGCATCACGCTGGATACAGAAATCACTCGATCCATAGGGATCATGATATCCTGTGCCAGCTTGGTGCTGAACTCGATGGCAGAATTCACCAGTGCCTGCTTCTCAGGCTCCAGCACACCCTCGTCCTCGATGGTCTCGATGATATTCAGCAGGTCCTCTTCTGTCATGGTCTCATCATCTTCACTGCCCACAAACTTGGACAGCAGATTGGAAATACCGGAAAAGATAAAGGAAATAGGGGTGCAGATCTGCACCAGCAGAGTCATACTGGAAGCAAACAGCAGGGCGATCTCCTCACTGCGAGCCTTGGCCAGGCTCTTGGGGATCATCTCTGCAAACAGATATACGATAACGGTAGTCACCACCGTACCATATACTACAGCCTCCTGACCAAACTGTCTCAGGACCAACAATGCAGACAAGGACGCACAACTGGCATGAAAAATATTATTGCCGATCAAAACGGTAGTCAATGTCTTATCAAAATGCTCACAAACCCAAAGGGCTTTTTTGGCACGCTTATTGCCTTTGTCAGCCATGGTACGCAGACGCACCTTGCTCACGGCAGTATAAGCGGTCTCACTGGCGGCAAAGTATGCCGAACACAGTAAAAAGAATATGTACAGTATAATACTGTCCGATTCCACGAGAATAAATCCTCCTTTAAAATATAGTAAACTTAGGATATCATACAATAGAAGTGGTGGAATGTCAATATGGCACCATTTTCTCCCTATGACAAAAGGCCAGATTTTCCCATTCATCTCCTAATAACAAAAAAGGCACTGCTTTCAAGGTTTCCCTTAAAAGCAGTGCCTCTAGCGCAGACGGAGGGATTCGAACCCTCGTGCCGGTTGCCCGACAACCTGATTTCGAGTCAGGCTCGTTATGGCCACTTCGATACGTCTGCAGATACCGAACCGGGTCGCCAAAGCGACTTTGACTATTATAATATGAATCCTTCAAATCGTCAACGGCTTTTTCTCGTGCCTTTCCTCACACATTTTTCATAAAATCTCCCTTTTCAACTGACTTTAAATATGATATTCTACTGATATCCGGAAGTTAGCTTTAACTAATCTCTGCGATCAACTATTCATCATTGTATTCATACCGATTCAAACATAAAGGAGATCATTATGGGCTTTACCATTGAAACCAGCGTCCCTGTCCTGACTGTCTTTGTCCAAGGACTTTTGAGCTTTTTCTCTCCCTGCGTCCTGCCTTTGGTACCACTGTATGTCAGCTACTTATCTGGCGGTGCCAAAATCGTAGATGCCGAGGGAAATATACACTATCCCCGCAAAAAGATCCTGTTGAATACCCTGTTTTTCGTGCTGGGTATCAGCGCTGCTTTCTTTCTGCTTGGCCTGAGTGTCACCGCTCTGGGCCAGTTCTTTGGCCGCAATCAGACCTTGTTTGCCCGGATCAGCGGTATCATCATGGTGCTGTTTGGCCTGTACCAGCTGGGCGTATTCGGTAAATCCATGTCTCTGGAGCGGGAGCATCGTCTTCCCTTCTTGTTAAACAACTGGACCATGGGACCTATCCCTGCACTGGTGCTTGGCTTTACCTTTAGCTTTGCCTGGACTCCTTGCGTAGGCCCTACCTTGAGCAGTGTGCTTCTGATGGCAGGTTCTGCTTCTACCTTTACCAAGGCGCTGCTGCTCATCGGTGTCTACACCTTGGGTTTTGTCCTTCCCTTCCTGGCCGTAGGTCTGTTTACCGGCTCCGTACTGAATTTCTTTAAGAGTCACCAGAGCGTGGTACAGCACACTGTCAAGATCGGTGCTCTCCTGCTGATCGTCATGGGTGTCATGACCGTGACCGGCTTTATGAACGGTATGACTGGCTATCTGTCCCAGTTCGGTGCAGCCGAGACAGAGACTCAGGAGCAGATAAATCCCGAAACTACAGAAGCTGAAGGTACCACTCCTCCTGCTGTAGAGTCGGATCATCCCTCTGCCGAGTCTCCTACTGAGGACTCTGCGCAGGCTCCCACGGAAGAATCCACCGTGGACCCCAATGCTATCCCGGCTCCTACTTTCACTCTCACTGACCAGTATGGCAACACCCACAACCTGGAGGATTATCAAGGTAAGACCGTATTCTTAAACTTCTGGGCCACCTGGTGCCCTCCCTGCCGTCAGGAAATGCCAGACATTCAGAAAGTATATGAGGAATATGGCTATAATAAAGAAGATCTGATCGTCCTGGGTGTGGCTGGCCCTAACATGGGTAACGAAGGCTCCATCGATGAGATCACCGCCTTTTTAGAAAACAACGGTTACACATTCCCTGTGGTCTTTGATGAGACCGGCTTTGTCTTCTACTATTATGGTATCTCCGCCTACCCTACCACCTTCATGATCGATGTCAACGGCAATGTCTTTGGCTATGCTCAAGGTGGTCTGACCAGAGATATCATGGACAGTATTATCGATCAAACCATGCGCATGGAACGAGACTAAAAACCGAAACACCGCACAGGCGTCCCTGGCGGTGTTTCTTTTTAGCGGTATTCTATAGGAAGGAATAGTCAGTAAGCATTATTCATTCGACACCAGGATCAGTTTTTGACCTCGGCATTCCCATAATCGTTGCCCTCATTAAAATTGCGGGCATTTTCCATGGTCACTACAGCGATAGCCTGCATAGCTTCTCTGGTAAAAAATGCCTGATGGCTGGTCAGAACTACCTGAGGGAAGCTGAGAAGTCTGGCGGTGATGTCATCGGAGATCGCCATGTCACTGCGGTCAGTGTATACATTGTTGTCTTCACCCTCATATACATCCAACGCTACGGCATGGAACTTGCCCTTCTTCAGAGCGTCGATGAGAGCCTCGGTATCTACCAGGCCGCCTCGGGCCGTGTTGACCAACATTACGCGGTCCTTCATCATGCCGATGGTCTCCTCGTTGATCAGATGATAAGTGCTGGGGAACAGAGGTGCATGCAGGGAGATCAGGTCAGCCTTCTGGAACAGTTCCTCCTTCTCCACATAGGTCAGCAGACCTTCCTCTTCCAGAGCCTTATTGGGATAGGCATCCCAGCCCAGCACGGTCATGCCGTAGCCCTTGCAGATGCGAGCCATGCAGACACCGATCTTACCGGTACCTACGATGCCAGCCACCTTGTTGTGCAGGTCCAGGCCCAGCAGGCCACTGAGGGCAAAATTATTGTCCTTAACTTTGTTGTAGGCCTTGTGCAGGTGACGGTTGGCCTCCTGCAGGATGGCCATGGCGTGCTCAGCTACAGCGTAAGGTGAGTAGGCAGGCACACGCAGTACGGTGATACTGTACTCCTGGGCTGCTACCAGGTCTACGTTGTTGAAACCAGCACAGCGCAACAGGATCAGCTTCACACCATTCTCATGGAGCTGCTTCACCACAGGACGACTCACGTCATCATTGACAAATACGCAGACAGCGTCATAGCCCTTGGCCAGGCCAGCAGTCTCCGGTCCCAGATTGGATTCAAAGTACATGATCTCGGAATTGTAAGTACCCTCGCCCTTATCCTTCACCAATTCGCTGAAGAACGTTCTATCATAGTCCTTGGTACCAAAGAAAGCAATTTTCAGAACCTGAGAAGCCTTTCTCTCGTTAAATTCCTTTTCGATGACAGCCAGCACAGCCTCATAAGCCTGTTCTTCGTCGCTACCCTCAATGATGATGTCCATCACATCACCTTTCTTGATATGCAAGGTCAACAACTCCAGTACATTGCGGCCATCGGCACTGTCTTCGTTGGCCTTTACTATGATACTACTCTTAAAATTCACACAGCACTGAGCCAACAGAGCACAAGGTCTGGCATGTACACCTAAGAGATTGGTTACTACATAACGAATTTCTTTCATCTTCATTTTCCTTTCCGGGAGTTGCCCCTAAACATCTTGTCACATAAGTTCTATTAGTATGAAACGTTTGTTGTTTTTCTATCCGTGAAAAGTATATCATTTTTGTTATTATTTAGTCAATATACGGATTGTCAAAAGAAAAACGTATTTATTTTAACACATGTATGCACTTTTTACAAAAGATGGAAAGTAATGCTCAAACTTAACTCCAAACGTGCAAAACACAGTACTGCAAATCAACATTTCCCTTTTTTTCATGGTTTTCTACATTTTATTACTGTGCAAAAAGCCCTGTGAACGCACTTTTCATGTCATTCACAGGGACTTTTCTCATTCTCTTCTATTCTACACAATATCCATAGCCCGAATTGCTCTCCGCAGCCAGCATCAGCAACTCTCTTTCACTCTCAATATCACTGGGATAAGGGTATGTCTTAGCCACCTGATCAAACTTCTCCAGGATCTTTGCCGCCTTGTCCTCATCCTTTTCCCTCAGTAACGCATAAGCATAATCAGTGCGGAGCACAGAAGGAAACGTTTTCATAGACTTCATAAACTGTTTTTGTTGGTCATTCATCCACCCATCGATTTTCTGAACAGAATCCCCTCTCACCAATTTGCAGTAAACAAGATCACAAATCATCAAACCACGGTGAAGTCCGTTGATGCCGTTTTTCTGCCGCAGTAGACGCTCCATCTGCTCGTCTGCCTCGTCAAAACGCTGCTCGTCTATCAGGCGATTACAGTAAAAAACGCCCATGACTGCCACCATGCTGTTTTTCATACTACCGGCGTCCGGCATGTAAAACCACTCCGATGGCATATCCTTGAGGCGAACGCCTCTTGCCACCTGCTCACTTGCTTTTAACTGAACCCAAAGGGAACGGATGGCCTCCGGCTCTTGACGCATAAACAATACATTGCGTCCATCATTGTCCATTCCATTCAAACGCAGTGGAATTCCATTGGTGATCGCTGTGACCAGGCCGAACACCACCATCAGCTTGCATAGCACGGAAACCACAGGGATCCCCGCTGTTGCTTTGCCCAAAAACACAAACACCACGGCAGACAACACATTGGCCAGCACACCGCCCAGGTTATACAAAGTCACCGGCATCCGGCCATCTACCAAATCGGGAGGGCTCATGAGACACTGTCCCCCAGT
>JAFYLG010000195.1 GCA_017537225.1 Lachnospiraceae bacterium | reverse complement strand
TCTGGCCCACTCCTCTAGTCTATCCATATTCATCGTTTATTACTATAACATACCCCATCAGAAAATGCAAGCCCTTTTCTTCCAAACACGCGCAAAAACCCTTGATTTTCCTGGGTCTTTTGTATTTTCTCCTGTACAAAACCAGACATTTCTCCCGAAAACAACTTCTTGTTTTTCTCTATGTCTCTCCCCTGGTACACCGCACACCCCGTCATCTTCCTAGCCTAATAATGACAACAGGATCGGCAAAGTCACTGCCGAAAGAACGGTGCAGATACAGGTGCCCTGAGCTGCCAGAGACGCGTTGCCATCATATTCAGAGCAAAGCATGGTCACATTGCCCGCAGTGGGCATAGCCGCCAGTACCGTAGCCACATTGGTGTACATGCCAGGCCCCATGATCAGCAAGGACACCCCTCTGACCATCATCGGAAATACGATCAGCTTACACACCGCGATACCGTAAAGATCCTTGCGGATCAACACCTGACGCAGATCCACCTGCGCCACATTGGAACCGATGACCATCATAGCAAGCGGTGTAGTCACAGAACCTACTCCTGCCAAAAGATCCACTGCCAATCCCGGTGCCGGCAGATCCAGAAAAATAATGAACACTGACAAAAGCGCCGCCACAATCCCGGGATTGATCATCTTACTGACCAGACTCTTCGTCTCTGTCATTTTCCCGTGCAGTGTCAAAATACCAGAGGTATAGATCCACACATTGAACACCATGACAAAAATCACTACATAGATAATGGAAGACTCGCCATACATGCTTCGCACTATGGGAAGCCCCATAAAAATCTGATTGCTGTAGGTCAGCATCAATTCCACCGTAGACTCCCAGTGAAACACTCGTGCCAGTATCTTGCTCACTGCAGGAAGCAGCAGGTAAATTCCCACTGTCACCAAAAGAGCTCGCAGGATCACTCCCCCCTGCATACCATCCTGGCTAAAAGCAGAGGCCAATATAGTAGCCGGCATAGCTACTCTCAAAAGAAAACCGGATAATTTCCCATTGGTCCTCTCGTCAAATATATGCAGTTTATTGCAGCTGTAACCTACGATCACATAGCCAAACAGTAAAAACATCTGGCCCCAAACCTGCGCGTTCATCATTTCTGCACCTGTACCTGGGCATACTCCTCAAAACCTTCTGAGAAATGCAACTCATAATTCTCATCTACGAATACTGCGTATACATCTTCCAGGCTATCGATCAGCTTCATAGCCTCATCCAGTCCCAGAGCAAAACAGGTAGTAGACAGACCGTCACCATCTACGGACTCCGGTGACAAAATGGTCACAGCCAACAACCCATTGTCGCAGGGATAACCGGTCTCTGTATCTAAAATATGGTGGTACAACGTATCGTCAACAGTAAAGTTGCGCTGATCAATACCGGAAGTCACCACAGAAAAATCATCGATCTTAACAATGGCGATCAGATCAGTACGGGCCTGGAAGGGATACTGGATACCCACGTTAAAAGTATTGCCATCGGGCTTGGTGCCTACACACAGTACGTTGCCGCCCAGATTGATAATGGCACTCTCCACGCCCTCGCTGACCAAATATTCTTTCACCTTGTCAGCAATATATCCCTTGGCGATAGCACCCAGATCCACGCCGGAAGCAGGATCAGTCAGACTAACCTTATTGCCTTCGATCACCAGACTTTCATAGTTTACATGCTTTACTGCCTCTGCCAGTGCATCCGCATCCGGCAGCGCAGGTACCTCTGCCTTAAAATCCCACAGACTGGTGATGGGCTCAGATGTGATATCAAAAGCTCCGCCAGACAGTTTACTGTAATGTAGTCCTTTCTGCAGTAATTCTAAAACATCCTCTTCCATCTCCACGCTGCCAGTCTCATTAAGTTGATAGATGGCCGTACCTTTCTTGGTGCGGCTCAGCAGATTATCATAGCGCTCAATGATGGCAAAGCACTCATCCATGATGCGAGTCTCCACCTTGGCATAAATCTTGATCTCGATAAATGTGTCTAAATAATCAAAAGAGTAACGGCTGACCGGAGTCATGGTCGCTTCCCACTTGCTTTTGGACCCAACGGTGCCACTACACCCACCCAAAACGGACAGGATCATCCACAGGGCCATAACAGCAGCCAATGCTCTTGTATTCTTCAAACATTTCATAGGGTGTCTTCCTCCACACACAAATCGCTGACATTTTACAAAATATCTATCGAAAAGATATCTGTCGACCAGTATAACATATCTTTTTCAAAAATTCTATCCCTGCCCATAATGAAATTATAGTGAACAAATACAGAAACGATACAAAACAAGTCCAAAAAAACTTTTTTAAAATATTTTTAATTTCTTGTTGACAAATCCAGTCGGTCGTGATAAAGTAACTAGGCATCGAGGCGTGGCTCAGTTTGGTAGAGCGCCGTGTTCGGGACGCGGAGGTCGCAAGTTCAAATCTTGTCGCCTCGACTCTGATGTTTTTAGTCTATGGCTTGTTGGTCAAGGGGTCAAGACGCCGCCCTCTCACGGCGGAAACAGGGGTTCGATTCCCCTACAAGCTGCTCTTCACAATTTATATTTTTTAGTCATGGCTTGTTGGTCAAGGGGTCAAGACGCCGCCCTCTCACGGCGGAAACAGGGGTTCGATTCCCCTACAAGCTGCTCTTC
>JAFYLG010000194.1 GCA_017537225.1 Lachnospiraceae bacterium | reverse complement strand
GCCGGGGATGATGGCATCCGGACGCTCATAACGGATGATCTTGGCAACATACTCCAGGGTCAGGGGCTCCATGTAAACCTTATCCGCAATAATGGTATCGGTCATAATGGTAGCGGGGTTGGAGTTGCACAGTACAACTTTATAACCTTCTTCCTTTAATGCCAGGCAAGCCTGAGTGCCTGCATAGTCAAACTCAGCAGCCTGACCGATAACAATAGGGCCGGATCCGATGATCAGAATTTTCTTGATGTCTGTTCTCTTACTCATTTTTTCCTCCTAGAATTTTAATAGTCTATAATAGCAATACGGTTGTATACAAAAAAACCGGCGCGGCAAAATGCACAGGCATCTCACGCAAACCGGAACTATCATATACAACACAAAAAAGAAAAAACAAACTGTCTAGAAATAGAAATAGAAGCACTAAGACCCAACACTGAAAGAACATTTTTCTTCATCGTTGTCGTCATGATGCTTCTCCTTTCCTTCTAAAACCACTCTGTTTGAAGTCAATACCCTAGTTCCCCAGTGTATTAAAATCTATATCTTAATCACTTTATCACAAGCCACCTCTCTTGTCAACGAAAACCATCAAAAAAATAAGCAAATGTTGAATCCTTATGGCGCAGTCGTGGAATTTCTACAGTAAAAAGGCACCTTCCGTGTTCGGAAAGTGCCTTTGTTATCAACTTTTATTTAGTTCAGACTCTTCATGGTTGGGAACAGCAGAACGTCACGGATGGCAGGGCTGTTGGTCAGCAGCATTACCAGACGGTCGATACCGTAGCCGATACCACCGGTAGGAGGCATACCGATCTCCAGAGCATTCAGGAAATCCTCGTCGGTGTGGTTAGCCTCGTCGTTACCCTGAGCAAACTGCTTCTCCTGCTCGGCGAAACGCTCCCTCTGGTCGATGGGGTCATTCAGCTCGGAGTAAGCGTTGCACATCTCACGGCCATAGATGAACAGCTCGAAACGCTCTACATACTCGGGCTTGTCGGGCTTTCTCTTGGTCAGAGGGGAGATCTCAACGGGATGATCCATGATGAATACAGGCTGGATCAGATGCTCCTCAACGAACTCCTCGAAGAACAGGTTCAGGATATCGCCCTTAACATGACGCTTCTCATAGTGAACACCCTTTTCATCAGCCAGCTTCTTAGCTGCCTCAGTGTCAGCTACCTCATCGAAATCGATGCCGGTATACTTCTTAACAGCCTCAATCATGGTCAGACGCTCGAAAGGCTTGCCCAGATCGATCATAGCCTCATTGTAAGGGATCAGAGTAGTACCGCAAACCTCCTGGGCTACGTGACGGAACATATTCTCGGTCAGGTCCATCATACCGTTATAGTCGGTATAAGCCTGGTACAGCTCCATCAGAGTAAACTCGGGGTTGTGTCTGGCGTCTACACCCTCGTTACGGAATACACGGCCGATCTCGTAAACGCGCTCCAGGCCGCCTACGATCAGACGCTTCAGATACAGCTCCAGGGAGATACGCAGCTTAACGTCCTCATCCAGAGCGTTGTAGTGAGTCTCAAAAGGTCTGGCTGCAGCGCCGCCGGCGTTGCTTACCAGCATAGGGGTCTCTACCTCCATAAAGCCCTGGTTGTCCAGGAAGTTACGGATGGAACGGATGATCTGAGAACGCTTGATAAAGGTATCCTTTACTTCAGGGTTCATGATCAGGTCTACGTAGCGCTGACGATATCTGGTGTCAGTATCGGTCAGACCGTGGAACTTCTCAGGCAGTACCTGCAGAGACTTGGACAGCAGAGTGATCTCTACTACCTTGATGGAGATCTCGCCGGCGTTGGTGCGGAACACCTCACCGCGGATACCTACGATATCACCGATATCCATCTTCTTAAATGCTGCGTAGGGAACTTCGCCCAGAGCATCTCTGGTCACATAGATCTGAACGTTACCCTTCAGATCAGCTACGTTACCGAAGGAAGCCTTACCCATCACGCGCTTAGCCATCATACGGCCGGCGATCACTACTTCCTTGCCTTCAAAATTATCAAAATCATTCTTAATATCAGCGGTATGAGCGGTCACATCAAAGCGAGTGATCTGGAAAGGATCGTTGCCCTCTGCCTGCAGATTGGCCAGCTTTTCACGACGTACCTTCAGAAGCTGATTGAGATCCTGGGTCTGTGCCTTAGGATTCTGGTTCTTGTTCTGGTTTTCCTGTGCCACTTTTCTTTCTCCCTCTCTGTGTAAAAACAGTGGTAGTCTGCTGTTATTACAGCAAACCTGTGTCTTTTGGTTAGTTTGTAAAGTCTCGAAAAGAGATTTCTCTTCAGAAATCTCTTCTCGTAAAAATCATGTGTCGATCACAAATGTCAATTAGGATACGCGGGTGATCTCCAGTACCTTGTACTCGATCTGTCCTACCTGGGTCTCTACCACTACGGTATCGCCTACCTTCTTGCCCATCAGAGCGCTGCCTACAGGGGACTCGTTGGAGATCTTGTGCTGAATGCTGTTAGCCTCGGTGGAGCCTACGATGGAGAACTCGATCTCCTCATCATACTCTACATCAAACAGCTTTACGCAGCAACCTACGCTGATTTTTTCGGTATCGATCTCGTCTTCAACAACAACCTCTACGTTCTTTAACAGTTTCTCCAGCTCCTCGATACGAGCTTCGATATCTCTCTGCTCATCCTTAGCAGCATCGTACTCAGCGTTCTCAGACAGGTCGCCCTGCTCTCTGGCCTCTTTGATCTTCTGGGCTACTTCCTGACGGCGATTTACCTTCAGGTCCTGCAGCTCATCTTCCAGCTTCTTCAGGCCAGCATATGTCATAATATTTTTCTTAATTTCAGCCATTCTTAAACACCTTCCTTATTGGTCCTAAGACCTTTTAACATGAGGAGTATCATAGCACAGAGCATTGTCAATGTCAAGCGCTTGGGGGATTTTTTCGGCTGCTTATGAGAGAAACCTATCATATTTCAAGTCTTGGATAGGAGATGACGTAACAATATTCCAATCTTCTCTGGCAGCAAAAAAACACACGGCGCGCTTACGGATACTCCGTCATAGTTCCTTATATGGTATGTAGAGAATTGTTTTTTATGCCCGATTCCCTGTCCATCAAAAAACGCCATACCAGGGCACAACAGATATGCTCTATGGTATGGCGATTTTGTTAGAATCCTTTTTTCCGTATACGCAAATGTATCTTCACGGGATCACTGCAGGATCTGGGTGCGGATCATCTCCTCCAATGCAGCGGCAGTCTCGATCTCATTGACCTGACGGCGCAGAGCAGAGCTTCCGGGCAAACCGGTGGTATACCAGGCCACATGCTTACGCATCTCCCGGACAGCCACATGTTCCGGCTTATAGGAAAGTTCCAGAGCCAAATGCTCCAGAATCATCTGTCCCACCTCATGAGCAGTAGGGCGAGGAGGGATCGTCCCCTCCTGTAAATAAGAACGTATCTCTCCAAAGAGCCAGGGATTGCCTTTGGCTCCTCTGCCAATGGCGATACCATCTACGCCTGTCTCTTCAATCATGCGAACAGCATCTTGAGCACTGGCGATATCCCCGTTACCAAAAACAGGAATCTTCACTGCTTCTTTGACACGTCGGATGGCAGACCAGTCTGCCTGTCCGCTATAATACTGTTCTCTGGTACGCCCGTGAATGGTGATGGCAGAAGCACCGGCCGCTTCGGCAGCACGGGCAGCCTCCGCTGCACACTCATCCTCCAGGCCAAAGCCTTTGCGAATTTTGACGGTGACAGGCTTTTTTACCGCGTGTGTCATGGCAGATACGATGGCTTCGATGCGGGGAATATTCTGTAGCAACGCAGAACCATCGCCATTTTTTACCACTTTGGGTACCGGACAGCCCATATTGATATCGATGATATCCCAGGGGCCATCTTCCACCTGGGCTGCCATAGCAGCCATCAGCTCCGGATCCGAACCAAACAGCTGCAGCATCAGAGGACGTTCTTCCGGCACCGACATCATCAGTTCATCGGTCCCCTTATTTTTATAGTAGATGGCTTTGGCACTGACCATCTCGGTACATACCAGTCCAGCGCCCTGACGATGGCACAAAATGCGGAAAGCCAGGTCGGATACACCGGCCATAGGAGCCAGCATCACAGGGAGATCCACATGACAGGATCCAATATCGATGGGTTTCAATAACACACTCATGCCTGTCCCTTCTCCTGCTCTGTCAACATAGCTTCCTTACCACCTTCCACAAAAAAGGTGCGATAGAACAGTTCCAGAGCCTCCAACAGTTCCTGCTTTTGCTGGCGCATCTGCTTGATCTTCAGCACACTGCCGATCTCATCAAAAAGATAATCGGTTTCCTCTGCCTCTACGCGAAAATCCAGATTGCCATCCTCGTCATATTCCAGAGTCAGAACACCACCAATGTCCTCTACGTAGAGAACGCACATGATCTGCAGTTCATCTTTGATCTGCTCCGGCAGCATGGCAAACTGCTCACCCAGATAGTATTTTTGTGTGTAGGAATTGGCTCCGCACAATACCATAATATTCTCCTTCTCTTTGCAACAATCAGGGTGCCGCAAACGGCACCCTGATCCAGGCATCGTATTGATATCAATTGTTTTCGCGTTATCCCCAGATGGTCACGCCACTGACTACTGCCACCAACATCAGGATCACTCCCAAACCGCACAGCAACACACCGGCCACCAGCCTTCCTTTCTCCATCCCGTGACTCTGACGATATGCCAGGATCTTAGGGATGCCATGAAGAAACTGCATCGCAGCTGCCAGGGCAAACACAACGGGAAACAGATACTGAAACTGTTCGGGATTCATAAAAATGATCACCGCCAGCACTACGATCCCAATACACAGGATCACGTGAGCCGCATCCATCGCCACCGCTGTCATATGAGGATTTCTACGTTTTTTTCTCGTATTATTACGCATCTTACTCGTCTGTTACTTCTCTTTCTATTTCTTTGGCTCAGTTTGCCGGCCAAATACTCTTATATCGTCCGTGCTTACTGCTGCTCAGTCTTGGCAGCCAGCTCGCTGATGGCAGTCACTGCACCAGCCAGACCCTGGATGTCAGAAGGCACGATGATCTTGGTGGCTTTACCGTCAGCAGCCTTAGCGAACGCTTCAAAGCTCTTTAACTGCAGAACAGCAGCATCTGCACCAGCTTCTCTGATGGCACGGATACCATCAGCCTCAGCCTGCTGTACCTTCAGGATTGCTTCTGCACGACCCTCTGCCTCACGGATGGTTGCTTCCTTCTTAGCTTCTGCACGCAGGATAGCAGCTTCTTTCTCTGCCTGAGCCTCCAGAATAGCAGCTTCCTTCTTACCTTCTGCTACCAGGATGGAAGACTTCTTTTCACCTTCAGCAAACAGGATCTTCTCACGACGCTCACGCTCTGCCTTCATCTGCTTCTCCATGGAATCCTGGATCTCAGCAGGAGGAATAATGTTCTTCAGCTCTACACGGTTTACCTTGATACCCCAGGGATCGGTAGCTACGTCCAACAGGGCACGCATCTTGGTATTGATCAGTTCACGGGAAGTCAGGGTCTCATCCAGTTCCAGGTCACCGATGATATTACGCAGGGTCGTAGCGGTCAGATTCTCGATAGCCATCAGCGGATTCTCTACGCCGTATGCATACAGCTTAGGATCTGTGATCTGGAAGAATACTACCGTATCGATCTGCATGGTAACGTTATCCTTGGTGATCACGGGCTGAGGTTTAAAATCAATAACCTGCTCCTTCAGATTTACTCTGCGGGCCACACGGTCAATAAAGGGCATCTTTACATGAAGACCTACGGACCAGGTAGCCAGATAACCACCCAGACGCTCCACTACCATAGCACTGGCCTGAGGCACTACCTTTACGCAGGAAGCTGCCACCACCAGCAAAAATACACAAAGAATCAAAATACCAATTGCTCCACCAAAACTAATTGCTGCGATCATACTTTAGTCCTCCTTCTTTTTCTGTAAGATCAACTTTACACCACGGATCTCCTGTACTACGGCCAACTCTCCTTCTTCAAAGAGCAGATCATCCGAAGCCCCTCGAGCTGTCCAAACCTTACCGTCTGCCTGAGCCGCACCCTGATCCAGGATATTATTGACAGGCTCCGTCACTCGCACGATGCTGCCTACCACGCTGTCCGCGTTGGTCAGAGTCGTCTTACGGTTCAAATACCGCATGGCCAAAGGTCTGGTAAAAATCAGCAGAATCACCGACACGATGATAAACACTGCCACTTCCAATTCCAGAATGTTCCCTGCCACCAAAGAAACCAGAAATGCCGCCAGCGCTCCACCGGCAAACCAGATGGTAGTCAGGCCCATCGTCAGCACTTCAATGACCAACAGGAGAATAAACAACAGTAACCAATAAATAGAATCCATTCCTGCAAGCCTCCCTTCTTATGAATATTCTAACCTATTTTGCGTCCAATTACAATATTGTTTGCAAAAACGTCACAAAAATGTAAAAGATTTTTACGGCATGCGTCCAAACAAACGAATCCCCACTTCAAGTGAAAGTGAGGACTCGCAAGAATCAATATTTACTTTTTGTAGAAACAGTTACCCATAACGATAGTGTAAGCGGAATATTTGCTCAGGTCTGCTGTCTTAGCAGAGCGGAAAAACATATAATCACCGATATTATTGATACCGTTCAGAGCATCTCTTGCCGCCTGCAGGGCAGATGCAGAGGGGCCGGACTGCAGTCGTCTCTCCAGTTTGCCGCTACGGGCAGGGCTAAACTGCCCCGGTGCATAGATGACCTCGCTGATACTGTTGGGGAATTTATGGCTCTTTACGCGGTTCAATACTACGTTAGCCACAGCCAACTGGCCTTCGTAATGATTGGACTCACAGTTGATCAGGCATGCCAGCAGATATTCTTCATCGGCACTGGCGCTGGTGGACTCACGATGGGTAGTTGCCACATTCTTCTGTTTCTTGGCATTTTCCGCATCCTGGATCTCCTTGCGGGTCATGGCAGTATCGTAATCATAGCGGATCTTACCGTACTGAGCTGCTACCCAACCGGTCTTACCCTCTTTATACTCGATCTCCACCCAACCGTCATCCTGCAGAGTTACAACAGCGTAAGTGTCGCCGCCATAAATGGCTCGGATCTTGTTTTCTTCTTCTGTAGTAGGAGCAGAACGAACCTTCAGCGCATCGGAAGTCACTTCAAACACCAGCTCGCATACTTCCAGAGCTGCTGCCTTGCCGGCCTCACCGGTCAAAATGTAGTCATTGCTGACCCATCCGGTCACATTACCGGACTGGATCTTAGTCCAGCCATCACCAGCTTCCAAAATAGTACCGCCGCTGCCTTCGTACATCTTGCCTACCCACTTACTTTTGGAGTCAGGCTCTTCACGAACATTCAAGGCACTCTTGCCGGTCACAGTTACCATAAACTGATCCGCAAAATAGTCCACCACCTGAACAGATACCTCGGTGGTTTCTTCTACAGCAGGCTCCGTAGCCTCCTCACTGCTTTCTTCCTGAGTCTCATCCAGAGTTTCATCCACGATGTCTTCTGTGGATTCTTCCTCAGGCTGAGTCTCCTCAGCAGAAGTTTCCTCCGTGGTAATATTCTCCGTCTCTGACTCAGTCACTTTTATCTCTTCTCCCGTGGTCATAGCCTCGGTCTCTGTCACCGTTTGATCCGCAGCAACATCAGCTGCTTCTTCCCACGCCTGGGCACTGGAAAATGCAGTTAAAACGAATACCAGAGCTGCTACCAATAAACTGATAGCGGCTTTTTTTGTTTCACTCATGAAAATCTCCTTGTTTCTCTACACAATTTAGCGAATCTGATCTGATTTTTTATCGCCTCTCATGGGGGCACCCGACACGGGATACAACTCGGTTTGTCTCCCACATTTTAATATTATTGCAGATGTTACAAAAATATTACATAGTTGTTACGATGCCCAATATAACAGATAAATCCGTTTCTGTCAACCCTACCCCCTTTTATGCTCATTTAAGCCCCACTTTTCCGGAACTTTTACCGTTTTTAATGCATTTTACATCCCAGTTTTCCCCAACCACAAAAAGGATCCCCCACTTAACCGTGGGAGACCCTGCATCATTCTTTTATCTACTGTCTTCTCTGTCTGCCGGCCTCGTACATCAGGATCGCAGAAGCAATGGCCGCATTCAAAGACTCTACTTTACCGCACATAGGTATTCGAATATAGCAGTCGCTGAGTGCTGACAGTTCATCAGTCAGACCATTGCCCTCATTGCCGATGAGGAAAGCAGTAGGACCGGTATATTCTTCCTGATCATATGAATTCTGTCCCAGCAAGTGTGCTGCATAGGTACGAATGCCATCTGCCTTCATGGCTGTCACCGCCTGTTTGATATCTGCCACATAGGCAAAGGGCATACGATAGATGGATCCCATGGTAGAACGGATCACCTTGGAATTGTAAATATCCACAGTGTCAGCCGACATGATGATACCGGTAACCCCGGCGCCCTCTGCAGTACGGACAATGGTACCCAGATTGCCCGGATCCTGGATGCGTTCCAGCACCATGATCAATGCTCCCGGCTGCTGCCAAATCGTCTCAGGACGGATATCCTTACGGCGAACCACCACCAGGATGCCCTGAGGGGTCTGAGTATCTGACATCGCCTCCATCACGTGCTCCGACACGATCTCTGCTTTTAGCCGCTGACACAGCGACTGATTCTCTGCCTTGGCAGCAAAACTCTCTGAGGCATAGGCCTGGATCAAACGATCTGCAGGAACTTCTTCTGCCATACGGATCCCCTCCACGATAAAGCAGTTCTGCTCTCTGCGTGCCTTGGCCTTTTGCTGCAACTTGATAATATTTTTTACACGTTCATTGGAAACACTGGTGATCATGTCAATCTTCCTTTACTTTTTCCAGACTGTCGTTATTACCTACCACGATATAGATAGCCTCCGGATCCAACACCTCATCCGGATTCAGAGCAATGGTCACATTGTCTCCTCGCTTACAGCCAATGATATTCAGGCCGTAGGTGCGCAGCAGGTTCAGCTGACGCAGGGTCTTTCCATGCCATGCCGCAGGGATCGTCATCTCCACCATACTGAACTTGGAAGACAATTCGATCACATCAGAGAAATTACCGGCTGTGAGATTGTTGGCAATACGAATGCCCATGGCACGCTCCGGGAACACCACATCATCGGCGCCCACACGGCGCAGCACTTTCTCCGCCATACGATTTTTCGCCTTAGCCAACACATAGGGGACTCCACACTCCTTGGCACCGATAGTCATCAGGATCGCCGCCTCCAGATCACCACCGATAGCTACGATCACACCGTCCATGGTATCCAGGCCCAGATTTTTCAACACATCCATATCGGTAGCATCCGCACGTACCGCACGGGTCACATGATCCGCAATATCCTGCACCGGTTCTCTGTCCCGATCCACTGCCAGCACCTCGTATCCGTTTTTGACCATGGTCAGAGCCACACTCCGGCCAAATTCACCCAAACCAAACACTGCAAATGATTTCTTTGCCATCGTTCCTCCTTATCCGATCATGATCTTACTCTCCGGCAATTCCATGCCATCCATATGGTGCTTTTTGTCGGTAAAGAGCAAAAAGCCAATGGTGATGGGACCGGTACGACCAATATACATGGTGACAATGATCACCAGTTTCCCCAATGTAGACAAGCTGCCTGTGATGCCACGGCTCAATCCCACCGTAGCCACCGCAGAAAACGTCTCATACAATGTATCCACAAATCCAAATCCATCAGTCAAAAACAGCAGCATGCTGGAAACCAGCGCCACACCCAAAGCAAACATCACCACACACAGGGCCGTGCGCAGGCTCTCCGATGCGATCTTGCGGCCAAACATCTCCGTGGACTTACGCCCCTTCATGACCGCAGCCACCGTTAGTACCAGCATGGCTATTGTAGTCGTCTTGACACCGCCTGCCGTGCCCATGGGCGAACCACCGATAAACATGAGCAGCAACGTCAGCAGCGCTGACCCGTCGGTCAGCTCATTTTGATGAATGGTATAAAAACCAGCTGTGCGGGTGGTCACCGACTGAAACAGTGCCGCCATCAGACGATCTCCACCGTCCAACGCACCCAACGTGGCCGGATTATTCCATTCAAACAAGCCATACAGCACTGTACCACCTGCGATCAGGATCCCCGTGGTCACAATGGCCAATTTGGAATGAAGGCGCAGATGAGAAAAACACTTGTAATTTTTGATACGGCCACTTTTCTTTTCGTGGATCACGCGGATCACATCCCACCATACCAAAAAGCCGATGCCACTGACAATGATCAGCAAAATGGTAGTAATATTGATGATCGGATCCGCAACATAGGGTGCCAGGCTATCTTCACTGACGATATCCATACCTGCATTGCAAAAGGCAGAGACCGCATTGAACACAGAGCAGCCAAGCCCCTTCCAAAAGCCAAACCGGGGCACGTACACCAGCGCATAACCGATGGCTCCGATGGCCTCTACCAAAAAAGTACCGGCAATGATCCTGATCACCAGCTGACGGATCCCCGCCATGGAATCCAGACTATAAACCTCCTGGATCATGATCTGATCCCTCATGGAAAATCGTCTGCCTGCCAGGATCAAAAGGGCCATGGATACCGTAATAATACCGAAACCTCCCAACTGGATCAGCAGCAGGATCACCACCTTGCCGAATACGCTCCAGTGGCTGGCGGTACTGACCGTCACCAGACCGGTGACGCAAACCGATGTCGTCGCCGTAAACAAGGCATCGATGGGAGCCGTCATGATGCCGTCCGCAGAAGAAACCGGCAGCATCAGTAATACGGCGCCCACCAAAATCACTGCCAAAAAGCTGACCGCGATCCATTGGGTGGTGGACCATCCATTTGTCCAGGATCTTAATCTTTTCCCAATCATCATATCATACATCCTTAGAGAGCCACGACAATGTGCCGTGGCTCTGAAAAGTCAAACCTCTATTTTGTCAATTACTTGCCTTCGTAAACGATCACGCTGCCTACTTCGTAGCCGGCGATCTTGTCACGACCATTGAGACCTGCCAGTTCCATCAGGAAGCAGATCTTTACTACCTCGCCACCCAGGCTCTCTACCAGCTTGATGATAGCCTCGATGGTACCACCGGTAGCCATCAGGTCGTCGATAATAACTACCTTCTGACCAGGCTGGATGCTGTCCTTGTGCATCTCGATGACTGCACTGCCGTACTCCAGATCATACTCCATGGAGATGGTCTCGCAGGGCAGCTTACCCTTCTTACGAACGGGAACGAAAGCTTTGTGCATGTTATAAGCAATGGGCACACCAAAGATAAATCCACGGGACTCGGGGCCTACAACCACATCAAACTCTACACCTTCCAGCATCTCCTGGATGCCGTTGATCGCCAGGTGGAGACCGTCTGCATCCTGCAGTACACTGGTCACGTCGCGGAAAATAATGCCCTCCTCAGGAAAATCCGGAATGCTTCTTACGTATTCTTCTACTCTTTTCATGAAATGTTCCTCCATATACAGGGCATCTTTGTGGCCCACATGTTTAGTATACCCGTTTTTTGGGGCTATCGCAAGTCTTTTCTTCGGAGTCTCTGGGGCTCACCCCCAAGTCATCCGGGTCCGTTGTCTTTTCGCTGTCTTACAGCAATCTTTCGACAAAATCATTTACGGGGGATCCTGCAGTAATGCTGTATCACGATCTGCAGGGTCCTGTTTCCGCGAAACTCATTGACAGAGGGATAATACACAAATCCCAGATCGATGCCATTGGGCCGTCCGGCATACATCGCTTCCAGCTGGTCCGCACCAAATTCTTCCATCACATACTGATCAAACTTACCAATGTCGCCAAAATACATAGCATCCATCTGGCATCCACTGTCATTTTTCACCGTCATCTTCAGTACATTATGATTTTTCCCTAAAATTCTGGCTCGAAGGATGGCAAAGTGCTGTTCTGCAAACAGGGGCTTGGTATTCCCTTTTCCAAAGGGCTCCAGCAGATCCAGCTCCTGGATCCCCTCTTCCGAAAGCATCTGCACCGGCACTGCCGCATCGATGCGGACCACCGGTCGAAAATCCTCTTCGGTCAGGCTGGTATTCTGATTGAGCCGTCGGATGAATGCCGGCAAATTGGCCTCCGGCAAAGATAATCCTGCCGCCATGGGGTGCCCCCCGTAGCGAGTCAGCAAATCACCGCATTTTTGCAGTTCCTCGTACATAGAGTAGGCCTCGATAGAGCGGCCGGATGCTTTCAGCCCGGTCTCGCCATCCACCACCACATAGATGGGGTGATGATATGTCTCTCTCAAGCGTCCTGCGATGATGCCCGCCAGACTCTCATGCACTCCCGGAAGATACACCACCATCACCGGCATCTGGTCCAAATCATCTTCTTCGATGATCTGACAGGCCCGTTCCACTCCCTGCAGCGTCATATCCTTACGGCTGTCATTTAGCTGCTTTAGTTCCAAAGCCAGTGG
>JAFYLG010000193.1 GCA_017537225.1 Lachnospiraceae bacterium | reverse complement strand
GTGGCCTAATGACCGCCAGAGGCAAGGTCAGTTGGCTGTTATCCATATTGGCAGTGACCTTTTCTTATGAGCAGGAGTTTTCCTGGAAAGTGCGGGTCTTTGGCATTCCTCTGGGATTAGGACAAAAGTCCGAAGAAGAGGATGTGGAAGATCTGACGGAAGAGCAGCTTGCTCAGATCGCGGAATTGGAAGCAGAACTGGAGGCAGATTCGAAGAAAGGATCGAATGCAGATCATGAGAGCGATTTGATGGCAGATCTACAGAAAAAAACAGATGTGACACAAAAAACAGAGCCAAAGCTTTCACTGCAGACTCAAGAGGTGGATGCCGACAGAGAATGTCAGGAACCCCCTTCCGCAGAAGAAAGGAAAAAGGTTCCTTGGGAAGAAAAAGTTCGAGGGATCGGTCACAAAATCTCTGATACGCTCCATGCAATTCCCGATAAGATTACTGGAATCAAAGAAAAGATTCGTTCTTTAAAAGAGAAGGTCGATAGTTGGCTTGCTTTTTTGAAATCGGATGAGGTGCAACAGCTTCTAGTTGTGTGTAAAAAGCAGATACGTCAGATCTTCCGTCATTTGATTCCAACTAAGTTTCGTATTCAGGGCAATTATGGTTTTGAAGATCCTTCCCTGACAGGAAAAATCACTGGTTTTATTTATGCGTTACCTCCTCGATATCAGAAATGTTTTCAGGTACAGCCTCATTTTCAGGAGGAATGCCTGGATGGTGAAGTGTTTTTGCGGGGGCGTATCCGCCTGGGAAGTTTGGTGTGGCCGTTGATCATGATCGCGGTGAAGCCTTGTACCTGGAAGATATATAAAAAGTATAAGGTGATCACCAAACCTCAAAGTACCTCCAATGGTACCACCGCATCAGCAAAAGCCAAAACGACTGGTAAAGCAACAAAAAAGAAATCCGGCAAGGCCGGTGACTCTCATAAAATGAATACTAATAATAAGAAAAGTGATCCGCATAAAGGAGGAAAATAGCAATGGCTGCAAACAACACTTTTAACGCAAATGTAGATTCTATGTTTAAGGGCATGGACAATTTCGTGACGACCAAAACCGTTGTAGGACAGGCTCAGGTGTTGGGCGATGTGACCATCGTTCCATTGGCTGATGTTTCCTTCGGTATGGGCGCTGGCAATGCGGGTGGCGGCCTGGGCGGTAAGATCACTCCCAGTGCTGTGCTGGTCATTGCAAAAGATGGCAGTACCAAGATGATCCGCATGGATGAGAAGCAGGATATGGTATCCAAGCTGATCGATATGGCCCCCGGCCTGATCAGCAAGTTTACCAAGAAGGACAGTGCTGCTGATGCTGCTGCCGAAGCAGTAGCTGACGCTGCCAGGGATGCTGCCGAAGCAGCTGCCAAGGAGACTGCAGATGCCATCCTGGGCGGAGAGCAGATGTGATCCAGTTACATTCTTACTCGTGAGAGATATGCTTTTTGTAATAGAAGATAGAATGATAAAAAATCAGACCTGAACACAGGTCTGGTTTTTTATTGTCCGAATATACTGATATAAAAATCTTCAGGCAGGTGTAGATGAAGAGACTGATCGGATTTATATTGTTCTGGATGGGAGTGGGAATGATCATCAAGTGTTTGCTGCCGACACGGCTGTCCATTTTGCTGACGGCAGTCGTATTTGTTGTGTTAGGGTATAACCTTTTTTGCCGCTGTTAAGGCAGGATGTTATGTTGGGTTTACCCCAACATAACATCCAATAACATCATTACTGCAAATCCAGTGACAATTCCCATAGTGGCAAAGTAGGGCTGGTCCTGTTGATTTTGCTGGCACTCTGGGATCAGTTCATGGACAGCCACCAGAATCATGGCACCGGCAGCAAATGCCAGAGTGTAAGATAAGATCGTTTCCACATAGACCACCAATAGGGCTCCCAGTACGCCGGCGATCGGTTCGACCATGCCAGATGCCTGACCTAGTAAGAAGGATTTTCTGCGGGAATAGCCTTCCCGGCGTAGCGGGAGAGAGACGGCAGCACCTTCGGGAAAGTTTTGTAGTCCAATGCCGATAGCGATGGTCACGGCACCCATCAGGGCTTCTAACGTATAGTTGTCACCACCTAACAAACCAAAGGCAACGCCGACGGCCAGGCCTTCCGGGATGTTGTGAAGCGTGATAGAGAGAATCAGCATAAGAATACGATTGTTTCTCTCATTGCGCTGACAGATGGTACTATTCGCACGTTTGCGAGCGCGAGATACGATCTGGTCAGATCCCCACATAAAGATGGCACCGGACAGAAATCCTGCGGTTGCTACCAGATAAGCGGGAGGACCGATTTCTCTGGAGGCGTTAATTTCAGCACGTTCAATGGCGGGCTGTAAAAGAGACCAAAAACTGGCAGCGATCATAACGCCGGAGGCAAACCCCAGCATAATATTTAATAATTTGGGAGAAGGAGATTTGAAAAATACCACAGTGGCTGCTCCCAAAGCAGTGACAAACCAGGTTCCCAGGGTGGCAAACAATGCATAACATACGATATGGTCCATAGATTACCTCCTATATCATACCATATGGAAATATTAGGGGTCGTGTGCCTGACTGAATTGTAAAGGAAGTGAGGAAACATGATGTTCGATGGAAAGGATTTTGGGGCGATAGAGGTATATGAAAAGAGGAGTTTTGTAGATTCTGTCCTGTTTTTCACAGATTATGACTTGCCAAACTGACGTCTTAGTGTTATCATAATCTAATGGAAATTGGAGCAGTGTATGCTCTGTTTGATATGGAGGAAAAATTAGTGAAAAAGTACGGCGTAAACGAATTAAGAAAAATGTTCCTGGACTTCTTTGAGAGTAAGGGACATCTGGCCATGAAGAGTTTCTCTCTGGTGCCTCATAACGATAACAGCCTGCTGCTGATCAACTCCGGTATGGCTCCTCTGAAGCCTTATTTCACCGGTCAGGAGATCCCCCCTCGTACCCGTGTTTGCACCTGTCAGAAGTGCATCCGTACCGGCGATATTGAGAACATCGGTAAGACTGCCCGTCACGGTACCTTCTTTGAGATGTTGGGTAACTTCTCCTTCGGCGATTACTTCAAGAAGGAAGCTATCACCTGGTCCTGGGAGTTCCTGACTGAGGTAGTTGGTCTGGATGCTGACCGTCTGTACCCCAGTGTATATCTGGAGGACGACGAGGCATTTGCTCTGTGGAGAGACATGATCGGCGTGCCTGAGGAGAAGATCTTCCGCTTTGGCAAGGCTGACAACTTCTGGGAGCATGGTTCCGGTCCTTGCGGCCCCTGCTCTGAGATCTACTACGATCGCGGTGAGAAGTACGGCTGCGGTAGCCCCGACTGCAAGGTTGGCTGTGAGTGCGACCGTTTCATCGAGGTATGGAACAACGTATTCACCCAGTTCAACGGCGATGGCAAGGGTAACTACACCGAGCTGGAGCACAAGAATATCGATACCGGTATGGGTTTGGAGCGTCTGGCTGTAGTCGTTCAGGATGTAGACTCTCTGTTTACCGTTGATACCAACAAGGCTCTGCTGGATCGCGTATGTGAGCTGGCTAAGACCGAATATCAGAAGGATCACGACAAGGATATTTCCCTGCGTATCGTGACCGACCATATTAAGTCCTGCACCTTTATGATCTCCGATGGCATCATGCCTTCCAACGAGGGCCGCGGCTACGTTATGCGTCGTCTGTTGCGTCGTGCTGCCCGTCATGGCCGTAAGCTGGGCATCGAAGGCAAGTTCCTGGCTTCTTTGAGTGAGACTGTTATTGCTCTGTCCAAGGATGGTTACCCTGAGCTGGAAGAGAAGAAGGCTATGATCCTGAAGGTTCTGTCTGAGGAAGAGGACAAGTTCAACAAGACTATCGACCAGGGTCTGAACATTTTGGCTGAGATGGAGGCCGAGATGGCCGCTGCCGGCAGCAAGGTTCTGTCTGGTGAGAATACTTTCAAGCTGTATGACACCTATGGCTTCCCTGTGGATCTGACCAAGGAGATCCT
>JAFYLG010000192.1 GCA_017537225.1 Lachnospiraceae bacterium | reverse complement strand
TCCGCCTCTGAAAAAGGCTGAACCGGAACGGTAAAGGGGTGCCTGTATGTCTGATACCATCCGCATTGATCTGACCGGGAAGAACAGTACAGAACGGATCAAGGAGATCACAGATAAACTGGAGACTGGCCTGAAGAACTTGTTTGACAGTGACCAGTACCGGAACTATCTGAACACCATGGCCAAATTCCATAATTACAGTTTCAACAACACGCTGCTGATCGCTATGCAGAAACCGGATGCTTCTCTGGTGGCAGGTTTCCACAAGTGGAAGAATGAACTGGGACGCACCGTCAAGAAGGGTGAAAAGGCCATCAAAATTCTGGCACCTGCACCCTACAAGAAAAAGGTCATGATGACCAAGATCGATCCCAGCACCCACCAGCCGGTCTATGACAAGAATGGTGATCCGGTCAAAGAGGAAAAGGAAATCACGGTTCAGGCATTTAAGATCGCATCCGTCTTTGATGTCAGCCAGACAGAAGGGCGGGATATCCCTACAATTGGCGTCCATGAACTGACCGGCAGTGTGGAACAGTACTCCGTATTTTTTGACGCGATCAAAAAGACATCCCCGGTGCCGGTAGAATTTGAAAACATCCGATCCGGCGCACGGGGATATTATCATCAGGTGGAGAAACGGATTGCCATCCAGTTCGGCATGAGTGAGATGCAGAACCTGAAAACCCTGATCCATGAAATCGCACATGCCAGACTACATGCCATCGACAAAGACAATCCTCCGGAGAACTCTCCCGACCGCTATACAAAAGAAGTCCAGGCCGAAAGTGTGGCCTACACGGTCTGCCAGCACTACGGCCTGGATACTTCGGATTATTCTTTCGGATATATCGCCGGATGGAGCGAAGGCAAAGATCTCCCGGAGTTGAAAGCCTCACTGGAAACCATCCGAACGGCCTCCCATGAACTGATTACCGACATCGACCGGGAACTGGCAGACCTCCAGAAGGACAGGCTCATGGAAGAAGTGGCCTTTCGTTTGGAGGGCGTGGGATATTTGCACATTCAGGAAACAGATAACGGCTATGACTATACGCTGTATGATCCGAAACTCCACCACAAAGATGGAGGTTTGTTAGACGAATTGGAACTGTCCATACAGGAAGCCTGTAAAGCAATTCTGGAATATCACTTTCTGGAGCCATCAAAGATCGACCCGATCCCGTTGCAGGCGTTTACGCAACTGCGTGATGCGGCGGAACAAGAGAAAGAACCGTCCATCCAGTCGAAACTGCAGGCGGCAAAGGAAAAAATAACAGCGTTATCTTTGTCAGCAAGCACACCGGTCAATCGAACGCCGGAAAGGAACTGCCTATGAGCCGAAGTAAAAGGTGGCATCAAGATTGGTCATTTTATCTGGGCCAAACGGGAAGACGGCAGTATCATCCCACATGTCAGTGCTGCCTGAATAACTGCAAGCAAAGCTACAGAGTTGTTTTCCTCTTCTGTCCGAAGTATCATTCCAAACTCACAAAAAAACACCGGAATTAGGGTGGGGGAACGGAGAGATATTGCGTTAAAACAGGCGAATAAAAAGGTGGGAATATGATTTTCCGCACACATTCTGTCTTCGATTACAGACGAAATAAACATTCAATTCGAACACTTTTCTGACTATTCAAAAGCAGGCGGTCTCTCGGACACAGTTCCGGGAGACCGCCTGCTTTTTGATTGAATAAAAACAATATGACTGAGGAAAATCAAGGCGTAAGTTGCCGTGAAATTCCTCAGTCTTCATCAACATATTGAAGAATGTCTTCCACTCGACATTGCAGTAGTTTGCAGAGCTGATTTAGAGTGTGGGTAGAGATGTTTTCGCCACGCTTCATTGCGTAGTAATTGGACTGCGGGAAACCCATTTTGCCCAATCGATATGATGTAATTCCCTTATCCTTCATCGTCTGAAAAAGCGGTTCGTAGCTGATCATACTCACACCACCTCCTATCTGTATAGTTAAGTATAAAATATAGGTACGATATTGAGTATCTACGGTAACTCGTATATAATGGAGATGTGACGAAAGCGTGGTGTTATATGTGAGAGCACAGACTTGCTGTTTTACGGGACATCGAAAAATAAAAGATGATCATCTGAATATGGTGTTTGTCAAAACCTATGAGAAAGTAAGAGAACTAATATCGGAGTATGGGTTTCGATACTTCCGGGTAGGTGGCGCTTTTGGTTATGATATGTTTGTTGCAGAATTGCTATTCACTATGAGGGATACGGAGTTTCCTTTTATTCAGGTAATTTTGGATTATCCGTTTGATGGTTTCACACATAGATGGGATGAGGATCAAAAGGAGGCGTATGCTAAATTACTTCCGCAATATGACAAAGTAGTATGCGTATCACCAAAGGAAAGCAGGGAGGCATATTTATTACGGGATCGACATTTGGTAGATAATTCTGCGTTCTGCATTTCATATTGCACACGCAGAACTGGGGGGACAGCCTACACAATTCGTTATGCAGAAAAGCAACGTATTCCTGTCTATAACACTACAGATTTTGATGTTTCGTTGGTTTGAGTGACAGAAAAAGATGATTGTAGTGCCCAGGGACACCCCAGTTATGTATAGGTCAGGCAAATTTGACTTTTTGTGCGAAAGCAAGTACAATACATCCGGTGATTAGAAATGGAACAGCAGCATACTACATCTAACACGGAAGCAGAAAATAACGGTAACGAACAACTGATTGGTCAGATCAATATTGCCGAACTGATTGCAGAGATTCGTTGCTAACACAAGAAGAAGCAAGCAGCACTGTGCGTAGAGTACGGTGCTGCTTGCTTCTTTTATGATCTGAATATAAGATGAAAACATGTTAATGGAATATAGATTGTTGCTATGACTAAACGCCATGCTAATACAACCCCGCCGATGATCCCACCTAAGACAATCATGGCCAGACCTTGCGAAATGAAATTGGCCATGGAGCCACCGGAAGAGATCCAGAAGAACATCCGATGGATCCCAAAGGGCAAACCGCAAAGGATCCACAACCAAAGGTAGTTAACCTGTCCGTCCGTTGTACAGGCAGATCGAAAGATGCAGTAGAGCAGGAACACTGTTGCAAATGGTAGGATCGATTTGAAAAAGAACTGTTTGAGTACCTGCTTCCTGGACATAAAAACGCCCCCAATCCAAACTGTATTTCTATTCTAACGAAACGGTGTCCCATAGTCAGGACCGTTCCTGCATGCGCTCCGGTGCGGGGTCAGAAGGTGTATTCAGAATAAGATCGATATTCTGGAGGATTGTTTCCATTGTTCTGTACTCCAATTTTGCTTCCTGATAGGTTGCGTATAGTGTTTTCT
>JAFYLG010000191.1 GCA_017537225.1 Lachnospiraceae bacterium | reverse complement strand
CAATAATAGAATCGGCAATGGATGAGCAGATATGTTTTATAGAGACAGAAAAAGGTATAAGAAAGAAATTTTATAATTCTGTATGGGATGAAAAGTGGTTTTGAAAAACTTTGGGTGGACATTTCGTCTGGACCGTGTGCGCCCGCCGGTCCTTAGCGAGCGAGACGCTGGGCGGATCGGCGAGCTTAGTACCGCTGCGCGCGCACTCGAGCGAGAGCGTGTCCAACGGGATTCCACCCAAAGTTTCTAACAATACTTTTATGCGATTCAGGATAAACAATTTATTACAAATGCCTTTGGTGTCTGTCAAAAAAACTTAAAAACCCTCTTCCATTTTTGTCGGATCTATTATAAAATAGAACCCAAAGGTGAATAAACTGGAGTACCTTGTGACTCCTCCAGTCTAAACATACAAATCTGTGGGAAAAGGAGTAGAACCATGATCTCGAACCAAATTTTGCAGAGTACCATCGAAGGCTTAAAAGGCATTACCAGAACCGAATTTTGTGTATATGATACAGAAGGTATCGTATTGGCAGGAACCAGCTCCAGTATGAACGTGTATGGAGCCGACGTAGTTTCTTTTGTAAATTCTCCGGCAGAGAGCCAGGTAGTAGGCGGCTGTCAGTTCTTCAAAATCATGGACGAGAATCAGCTGGAGTATATTCTGTTGGTTCGCGGTGCCGGCGATGATGCGTTTATGATCGGCAAGATGGTAGTGTTCCAGATCCAGAATCTGCTGGTAGCATACAAGGAGCGCTTTGATAAGGAGAACTTTATCAAGAATTTGCTGTTGGATAACCTGCTGCTGGTAGATATCTACAACCGCGCTAAGAAGCTGCACATCGACACTAATGTTCGCCGTGTGGTATTTGTGATCGAGACTGCTCAGGAAAACGATTCTGCCTCCATGGAGATCGTAAAGACTCTGTTCATCGGTAAGGGCCGTGATTTTATCACTGCCGTAGATGAGAGAAATATTATCCTGGTCAAGGAGTTAAAGGACAACGAGGGCTACGAGGAGATGAACCGCGTGGCTAAGATGGTTCTGGATATGCTGAATTCTGAGGCCATGGCCAAAGTACACATTGCTTACGGTACCATTATCAATGAGATCCGCGATGTGTCCCGTTCCTACAAAGAGGCTAAGATGGCTTTGGATGTAGGCAAGATCTTCTACAGCGATCAGCACGTAGTGGCTTATGGTCAGCTGGGTATCGGTCGTCTGATCTATCAGCTGCCCATGCACCTGTGCCGCATGTTCATCCGTGAGATCTTCAATGGCAAGTCCCCTGATGATCTGGATGAAGAAACTCTGACCACTATCAACAAGTTCTTTGAGAACAACCTGAATGTGTCTGAGACTTCCCGCCAGCTGTACATTCACCGTAACACCCTGGTATACCGTCTGGATAAGCTGCAAAAGAGCACCGTTCTGGACCTGCGTACCTTTGACGATGCCAACACCTTTAAGATTGCGTTGATGGTAGTCAAATATATGAATTACATCGAGACAATGAACCATTAAGGAGCAACATGATCCATTTCGAAAACGTCAATAAAACCTACGGCAAGAATGTCAAGGCCGTACGGAATCTGAATCTACATATTGACCGTGGTGAGTTTGTGTTTGTAATGGGAGACAGCGGATCAGGTAAATCTACCCTGATCCGTCTCCTTTTAAAAGAGATCGACCCCACCTCCGGCACCATCACCGTAGACGGTGATAACATCAGCAAGATCAAGCGCCGCAAGGTGCCTTACTATCGCCGCAAGTTCGGTGTGGTATTTCAGGATTTCCGCCTGTTAAAGGATCGCAATGTCTATGAAAATGTGGCCTTTGCCCAGCGGGTTCTGGGAGTGTCCCGGTCAAAGATCAAACAGGATGTGCCCCGCCTGTTGGCTCGTGTAGGACTGTCTGCTAAGTACAAGGCGCTTCCCAATCAATTGTCCGGTGGTGAGCAGCAGCGTGTGGCCATTGCCAGAGCGCTGATCAATCATCCGGATATCCTTCTGTGCGATGAGCCCACTGGAAACCTGGATGCGAACAATGCCAAAGAAGTCATGACTCTGTTGGATGAGATCAACAAAGAAGGTACTACCGTGGTGGTAGTGACCCACAGCCACGAGATCGTGGAGCAGATGGGCAAGCGTGTCATCATTATGAACCGCGGTGATATGATCGACGACGGTATAAAAAATCATGCAGAGAGCGACTGGTTTGACGATGGACAGGAAGGTGGTGACGAAGCATGATAATAGGTACGTTCTTTTATTGTATCGGTCAGGGCTTGGTCAACATCCGCAGACATTTCCTGTACACCCTGGCTTCCATTGCTACCATCACCGCCTGCGTATTCCTGTTCTCTGTTTTCTACAGCGTGGTGGAAAATCTGCGCTACACGGTCAAGATGGTAGAGGAGACCGTAGGTATCACCGTATTCTTTGACAAAGAACTGAGTGAAGAAGAGATCATGGACATCGGCAGCCAGATCGGTCTGCGGGATGAGGTCCGTGAGATGAATTTTGTATCCGCAGAAGAAGCCTGGGCAGAATTTCAGAAAGAATATCTGGCAGGTGCCGAAGATCTGGCAGCTGGTTTTATCGATGATAATCCCCTGGCCAATATGCCCAGCTATGAGATTTTCCTAAAGGATGTGGAGCAGCAGGGAGCGTTTGTATCCTGGCTGGAGCAGCAGCCTGGTGTACGCCGTGTCAATGCTTCCAGTATTGCTGCAGAAGGTCTGGTAGATATGAACAATGCCATAGGTTATGTGTCCATCGGCATGATCGTGATCCTGTTGTGCGTATCCGTATTCCTGATCAACAATACGATCTCTATGGCTATTAATGCCCGCAAGGATGAGATCCGCATCATGCGTCTGGTAGGCGCTACCAAGGGCTTTATCCGGGCTCCTTTTATGGTAGAGGGTCTGTTTATCGGTCTGGTAGGTGCTGCCATCCCTATGGGGCTGATGGTGCTGCTGTACGACCGTGCCATCGCATATCTGGAAGGTAAGCTGGCGATCCTGGCCGGTCTCATGTCCTTTATGGAGCTGGAGACAGTGATGCAGATGCTGATTCCCGTGGCGGTAGTGCTGGGCATCGGTATCGGTTTCTTTGGCAGCCGTGCAGCCGTGCGTAAGCACCTGAAGGTATAGCCTATGAGTAAGATGAAATGGGCAGCCGTGGCTTTGGCCGCGGCTGCATTGATAT
>JAFYLG010000190.1 GCA_017537225.1 Lachnospiraceae bacterium | reverse complement strand
GCCACGTCACGCTTAAGGTGTTGGAAGCGAACCTTTGGAATGCAGAAAATCCGTACCTTTACACTCTTGTGATCGAGACTGAGGGTGAAGTGATCACTGATCACGTAGGCATTCGAGAGATTCATATTCAGGATGCAGTGCTCTATATAAATGGTGTCAATGTGAAGTTTCACGGTGTCAATCGTCATGACAGCGACCCTGTAACGGGATTTGTGATTAGTATGGATCAGTTGAAGAAAGACTTGATGCTCATGAAGCAGCACAATATCAATGCCATCCGTACCAGCCATTATCCCAATGCACCCTGGGCATACCAGCTCTACGACCGAATGGGCTTTTATGTGATCGATGAGGCTGACAATGAAAGCCACGGTACTCAGAGTACCTATAGGCCTCCCAATATACCATGGGAAGAAGCCAGGGGCTTATGGGGAGATGCCATAGCCAATAACCCTATTTTCGAAGAAGCTACCGTTGACCGCACCAAGCTGTGCGTGGAACGTGACAAAAACAGACCCAGCGTAGTGATCTGGTCTATGGGAAATGAGAGCGCCTATGGCTGCAACTTTGAAGCGGCACTGAAGTGGACCAAAGAATTCGATGACACAAGGCTGACGCACTATGAAGGTGCCCGTTATGTGAAAAATACCCACGGTTTCGACTACAGCAATCTGGATCTGTACAGCCGCATGTATGCCTCCTATGAGGAAATGCGCACATATCTGGAAGAGGACGGCAGAAAACCTTTTATCCAGTGTGAATATTGCCATGCCATGGGCAACGGACCCGGGGATCTGGAGGAGTATTTCCAATTATTCCAGGCATATGATAAAGCCTGTGGCGGGTTTGTCTGGGAATGGTGTGATCATGCCATCGATATGGGCAAGGATGTAAACGGCAAGAAAATCTATGCCTACGGCGGTGATCATGGGGAGTATCCCCACGACGGCAATTTCTGTATGGATGGTTTGGTATACCCTGACCGCAAACCCCACACAGGCCTTAAGGAGTATCAAAATGTGTATCGCCCTGCCAGAGTAGTTTCTTTTGATCAGAAAAATCAGGAATTGACACTTCATAACTATTTGGACTTTACCAATCTGAAGGATTATGCCACTATACAGTACGAAGTCAGCTGCGATGGATGGGTGACAGAGCAGGGCGTGGTACATGAGGATCGGATGCCGGATGTACCTGCCCATGGAGAAGGCAAAGTAACAGTTTCCTTTAACGTGCCGGAGTGTGGTAAGTGCTTCCTGAAAGTCACTTATATGCTGAAAGAAGCCACGGAAACCATGTCGTCCGGCTGGGTACTGGGCTTTGAGGAAATAGCCGTACAGACAGAAGAAAATGTGAATCAGACGGCTAAAGAGTTTCTGGCAAAGATACCGGCATGCTCTGATACCATGACAGTAGAGGAAGATGACACCACTATTGTCATTGCCGCACCCACATTCCGCTATGTATATGACAGATTAACAGGTTTATTTGCCCAGATGACCTGTCACAATAGGCGACTATTGGAACGTCCCATGGAATACAATATCTGGAGAGCGCCTACGGACAATGACCGCAACATCAAGAATATCTGGAGAAAAGCTCGTTATGACAAGACCTTTGCCAGGGCATATGAGACAACAATGTCCACGGAAAATGATTTTGTAAAAATAGAAACGGTGCTTTCCCTGTCAGCCATTTCACGTCAGCGAATTCTGGACATTAAGGCCTGTTGGGTGATTAGCGCAAATGGTGTTGTGGATGTAAAGCTGAATGTGAAGAAAGATCAGGCCTTTCCTTTCCTACCCCGATTCGGCCTGCGCCTGTTCCTGCCTAAGGAAATGAGCAAGGTGACTTATTCCGGTATCGGGCCGGTGGAGAGTTATATGGACAAGAAATGGGCTGGTTATCATGGTGTGTTTACCGCTGAAGTGCCATACATGCATGAGGATTACCTGCGCCCCCAGGAGAATGGCAGCCACCATGACTGCGATTATGTGATTGTGGCAAGTACAGGGCAGCAGGCAGGCAAGGAGATTTCACTGACTGCGGTGGCGAAGGAAACATTTGCATTCAATGCTTCCCACTACACCCAGGAGGAATTGACTGATAAGGCACACAATTATGAACTTGAGGAGTCACCTTATACAGTACTTTGCATTGATTACCGCCAGAGCGGGATTGGGTCTAATAGTTGTGGACCGGAGCTTTTGGAGAAATATCAGCTGAATCCGAAACAGTTTATGTTTGCGGTGCGGTTAATTCCAAGGTAGTGGAGGTAAGGTGGGATAATAATGGACATTAGGAGAATGTGCGAACTAATCGATGAACGTCAGGAAGAACTGTTTGAACTGTTGAGTTCTATGATCAGAATTAATTCTGTAAATTTCAGTAGCCATGGTAATGAAGCCAATTTGTCTCGGTACATACATGGATTGTGTCAGGAGTTTGGCTTGGAGAGCGCTATGTATTCCCCGCTGGAGTTAGAGGGCTTTACAGAGCATCAGGATTATTTGCCCGGACATGGACTGGAGAACCGATACAATGTAACTGCGCGTTGGCGTGGAAAACAGGATGAGGATGAGCTGATGCTTATGGGACATTCTGATACGGTACAAATTGGTGATTTGGCCAATTGGACAGTAGATCCTTTTGGAGGCGAGGTGCGGGATGGTAAAATCTGGGGAAGAGGAGCGTGTGATGACAAATATGCTCTGGCCACAGCTTTGTTTGTAATAAAACTGCTGAAGGAGAATGGTTTTGAACCCAAAGCCAATCTGTTGTTTGCTGCCTATGTGGACGAAGAGTACGGCGGATCCCAT
>JAFYLG010000189.1 GCA_017537225.1 Lachnospiraceae bacterium | reverse complement strand
TGGATGACCCGGACAAACTGCGTACGCAGATGGCCAGCCTCCGTGCCATGGCCCCCTTCGTTGCTGTGACATTAGGAGAGCAGGGGCTGGTCTACGAAGAGGGAGGTCATGTATATCACATGCCCGCCTATCCGGTAGAAAGTGTAGATACCCTGGGCGCTGGCGATATTTTCCATGGCTCCTTTGCCTATGGCATCCACGAAAAGATGTCCTTCCCCGATGCCCTGCAGTTGGCCAGTGCCACCGCAGCTCTCAGTGTAACAAAAGTAGGCGGAATGTCTTCTATCCCAGATTTTGCACAAGTCCAAGATTTTATGGGCAAAAATTGTGAAAAAATTAGAATACTAATTTGATTTGAACTTTTGTTCTATATAAAGTTTTATCAGAACATTTTCTACAAAAGTGCTATGTTTTTTGTTGCGTCCTAAATTCGTTTGTGTTAAATTTAACTGTGTATCTGTGGGGGATATACAGTTTTTCGGGTAGGAGGTAACATATGAAACCCACTGGAGTAGTACGTAAGCTGGATGAACTTGGACGCATCACTTTGCCCATCGAGCTGCGCAGAAATTTTCAGATCGAAGAAAAAGATCCTCTGGAAATCTACGTAGACGGCGATTGCATCATTTTAAAGAAGTGCCAGGAAACCGATATCTTCACCGGTTCTAAAGAAGATCTGATCGAGTTCGAAGGCAAAAAAGTATCCAAAGCAACTGTTCGCAAACTGGCAGAATTAGCCGGTCTGAATGTAAGCGAATAATCAACTACAACGATCACAAAAGCCCCGGAGGAATTTCCTCCAGGGCTTTTTTCGTTCTGTGATCGATTTTTTATGCTTTCTCTTCCAGCCAATTAATTCAAAGTGGCACCTTCTGCAGCAGAAGAAACCATCTTGGCATAGCGGGCCAGATAACCGGTCTTTACCTTAGGTTCAGGACATACCCAGGCAGCCTTACGGGCGGCCAGTTCCTCATCGGATACCTTCACCTCAATGTGGCAGTTGGGGATATCAATGGCAATGATGTCACCTTCCTGTACCAGAGCGATCACACCACCCTCGGCGGCTTCAGGAGATACATGACCGATGGCAGCACCTCTGGTAGCACCTGAGAAACGACCGTCAGTAATCAGAGCTACGCTCTCACCCAGACCCATACCACAGATGGCAGAGGTAGGATTCAGCATCTCTCTCATACCGGGACCACCCTTAGGGCCTTCGTAGCGGATCACCACTACATCGCCGGCCTGGATCTTCTGGGCGTAGATGGCAGCGATAGCATCTTCCTCAGAATCAAATACGCGGGCAGGACCCTCATGCTTCATCATCTCAGGAGCCACAGCGCTCTGCTTTACTACACAGCCCCACTGAGCCACGTTACCCTTCAGGACTGCGATACCGCCGTTCTGGCTGTAAGGATTTTCGATGGGACGAATGGTAGTTTCGTCCAGGTTCTGAACGGTGGCCATATTCTCTGCAATGGTCTTGCCGGTGCAGGTCATCAGATCGGTGTGCAGCAGACCCTTCTTGGTCAGCTCCTTCATTACGGCATATACACCGCCGGCGTTCTCCAGATCCTCCATGTAGGTGTCACCGGCAGGAGCCAGATGGCACAGATTGGGAGTACGACGGCTGATGTCGTTAGCAATATCCAGATTGATATGTACGCCGGCTTCCTTGGCGATAGCGGGCAGATGCAGCATGGAGTTGGTAGAGCAGCCCAGAGCCATATCCATAGCCAGCGCATTTTCAAATGCCTTCTCAGTCATAATGTCACGAGGACGGATGTTACGGCGCAACAGCTCCATGATCTGCATACCAGCATGCTTGGCCAGACGGATACGGGCAGAATAAGGGGCAGGGATGGTACCGTTGCCTCTAAGACCCATACCCAGAACCTCAGTCAGACAGTTCATGGAATTAGCAGTATACATACCGCTGCAGGAACCGCAGCTGGGGCAGGCATTCTCTACATACTCGTCCACCATAGCCTCATCCATCATACCGGCATGGTAAGCACCTACGGCCTCAAACATATGGGACAGACAGGTACGCTTGCCATCTCTCATACGACCGGCCAGCATAGGACCGCCAGAGCAGAAGATGGTGGGAATATTCAGTCTGGCTGCTGCCATCAGCAGACCAGGCACGTTTTTGTCACAGTTAGGCACCATAACCAGAGCATCAAACTGATGGGCAATAGCCATGGCCTCGGTAGAATCGGCGATTAGATCTCTGGTCACCAGAGAGTACTTCATACCCTCATGGCCCATGGCGATACCGTCACAAACAGCGATGGCAGGGAACATGATGGGAGTACCACCAGCCATGCGAACACCGGCCTTTACCGCCTCTACGATCTTATCCAGATGCATATGACCGGGCACGATCTCATTGTGGGAGCTAACGATACCGATCAAAGGACGGTCCAGCTCCTCTCTGGTATAACCCAGCGCATTAAACAAACTTCTGTTGGGTGCGCGATCCACACCCTGGGTAACCTGATGAGATTTCATAATTCTCTCCTCCTCACAAAACGAGAGCACGCCTGCCCAGACAAAGCTCTGGCCAGGCGTTGATCTCGTTGTTATTACATATTAGTTGGATGCCTTGTCAGGATCCTGATCTTCAGACCACAGCATAGCCTTACGCAGATCAGCGCCAACCTTCTCTACCTGGTGAGCGTTGTTGATGCGACGGGTTGCGTTGAAGAAAGGACGACCAGCCTGGTTCTCCAGGATCCAGTTGCGGGCAAAGGAACCATCCTGGATATCGGTCAGGATGCCCTTCATGGCCTTCTTAGCATCAGCGGTAATTACACGAGGACCACTTACGTACTCACCGTACTCAGCAGTGTCGGAGATGGAGTAGGTCATCATAGCGATACCTCCCTTGTTGATCAGGTCGATGATCAGCTTCATCTCGTGTACGCACTCGAAGTATGCGCTCTCAGGCTGATAGCCAGCCTCAACCAGAGTCTCAAAACCAGCTCTCATCAGCTCTACTACGCCACCGCACAGTACAGCCTGCTCACCGAACAGGTCGGTCTCGGTCTCTTCCTGGAAAGTGGTCTCCAGGATACCAGCTCTGGCACCACCGATACCGGCAGCGTATGCCAGACCGATGTCCTTGCAGTGACCGGAAGCATCCTGATGTACAGCGATCAGATCCGGAACACCCTTACCAGCTACGTACTGGCTGCGAACGGTGTGGCCAGGGCCCTTAGGAGCTACCATGAATACGTCCACGTTAGCGGGGGGAATGATCTGACCGTAGTGGATGTTAAAGCCATGAGCAAAAGCCAGAGCCTTGCCCTCAGTCAGGTTAGGACGGATATCCTTTTCGTACAGAGCCTTCTGCTTCTCGTCGTTGATCAGGATCATGATCACATCAGCAGCCTTGGTGGCGTCAGCAGCAGTCATAACGGTGAAGCCGGCAGCCTCAGCGATAGCCCAGCTCTTGGAGCCGTTGTACAGACCGATGATTACATCATATCCGGAATCCTTCAGATTCAGTGCGTGAGCGTGACCCTGGCTGCCGTAGCCGATGATCGCGATCTTCTTGCCCATCAGAATATCAGGATTGCAGTCCTTCTCATAATACAGTTTTGCCATAATTATACTCCTCCTTGAGTTTGTTTTGTGCGTGAATATTATTGCGTCCTCTCTCGAGGGCAACCATGCCGGTTCGGGCGATCTCCAGGATTCCGAATTCCTCCAGGAGATTCAGGATCGCCTTGGTCTTGTCTGCAGTTCCCAGCATGGCAATGGTCAGGGTGTCCTTGGCTAAATCAAGAATGCTGGCGCGGAATACATTGACGATCTGAATGATCTCATCACGGGCATCCTTGTCGGCGGTATTGACCTTGATCAATACCAGCTCTCTCTGTACCGAATCTTCTCCGGTCAGAACATCTACCGTATAGACCGGCAGAAGCTTACTGATCTGTGCGCTGAGCTGAGAGATCATCTTCTCATCGCCCATGGTAACCACGGAGATACGGGTCATACCGGGCTGAGTGGTGACGCCGGCACAGATACTTTCAATATTGTAACCCTTGCGGGAAAACAGTCTGGCGACCTGGGACAAAACACCAGGAATGTCCTCTACCAGGATGGACAGGGTATACGCTTTTTTCTCAGTATTCATCTCTGTCCTCCTTTATGTCAGCATGAAGTTGGTGATGGCGCTGCCGCCGCCTACCATGGGACGAACCATCTCGTCCGTGTCGATGACACAGTCGATGACGTATCCGTGGCCCCAGGCGATGGCCTCATCCATAGCGGCTTCCAGTTCCTCGACGGTGGAAACTCTTGCACCCTTCAAACCGTATGCCTCAGCCAGCTTGACAAAATCGGGAGCAAATCCCAGATCCGTCTGGCTAAAACGCTTTTTGTAAATCAGGTTCTGCCACGGTCTTACCATACCAAGGGTACGGTTGTCAAATATAATCGTAATGACAGGGATATCATAATGGCTTTCGGTGGCCATTTCCTGGCTGTTCATGCGGAAACATCCGTCACCGGTCATATGCAGTACCATCTTGTCCGGATTGCCTACCTTAGCTCCCAAGGCAGCACCCAGGCCAAAGCCCATGGTACCAAAACCGCCGCTGGTCAGCAGCTGGCCGGGATAGCTAAAGTGGAAATGCTGAATACTCCACATCTGGTGCTGACCTACGTCAGTGGCCACGATGGAGTCCTGAGGCACCTTGCTGTAGATGGTGCGCAGCACCTGGTCGGGAGTCATATGATCGCTCTCGATCACCGGAACGTGAGTATCATGAGAGAAGACCTCTGCCTTCCACTGAGGATTCTCTGTAGCAGTGATGCGCTCATTGACCAGCTCCAGCACTCTCTTGGCATCGCCGATGACGTAATGATCGGTCTTTACATTCTTGCCGATCTCGGCACGGTCGATGTCGATATGTACCAGACGAGCCTGCTTGGCAAAGCTCTGAGGATCCAGCGCCACGCGGTCAGAGAAACGACAACCCACAGCAATCAGCAGGTCACAGGTGTCACAGGCGATATTGGAAGCCTGAGAACCGTGCATACCGATCATACCGGTGGCCAGAGGATGACCTCCGGGGAAACCACCGCCGCCCATCAGAGTGATGGCAACGGGAGCATCCATCTTCTCCGCCAATTCGATAAACTCCTTATCAGCACGACCACGAACCACACCGCCGCCGCAGATCAGCATGGGCTTTTTGGCCTCGCCGATCCACTGGACCAGCTTATCGATATCGTCCATGTTGGGCTCAGGAGTACGGATCTCCCAGCCTACACGCTTATCCCAGACGGCCAAGCGACCTTCTTTGGCGTGATCCTTCTTGGGCAGAGGATTGTACTCGATCTCCACGTTGGGAGCGGTCACATTTTTCAGGAAATCGATGAGGACAGGACCGGGACGGCCGGTGGCAGCCACGGCAAAGGCCTCACGAATAATGTCGGGAATGGTCTGGGCATCGGTAACCAGATAGGTAGCCTTGGTGATCGGCATGGCGATACCGGTGATATCTACCTCCTGGAAGGAATCCTTACCCAGCAGATTTTCGGCCACGTTGCAGGTGATAAACACCACCGGCGACGAGTCGGCGTAGGCAGTGGCAATACCGGTGGTCAGGTTGGTAGCACCGGGGCCGGAAGTGGCAAAGCACACACCCACCTTGCCGGTGGAGCGGGCATAGCCGTCAGCCGCGTGAGCAGCGCCCTGCTCATGGGCGGTCAGATAATGATGGATCTGATCCTGATAATCATACAGTTCATCGTAAAGGTTTAAGATGGTGCCGCCGGGATAACCGAAGATGGTATCCACGCCCTGCTCCAGCAGACACTCTACGATGGCTTTGGTTGCTCTTACTTTCAAGGATGGTCACTCCTTTTTGATATAGTCGCTTAAATTCCTCCGGTTCCCTTCTGCAGGGCTACCAGGCCAGTGCGGGCCACCTCTAAAATAGAGAAGGGACGCAGCAGCTCCAGGAACAATTCTACTTTTTCGGTGGTCTCCGTCAGCTCCAGGGTCATGGAGGTAGGAGAGATATCATCGATCTTGCCGCCCATGATCTGGCATACGTTCAGGATATCCTGACGGGTGCGGGTATTGGCAGAAACCTTTACCAGGATCAGCTCGCGGCCGATCATGTGGTGCTCCTCAATGGTGCGGACCTTGATGACCTCTACCAGCTTGTTCAGCTGCTTTTCCACCTGCTCTACCACGTTGTTGCCGCTGTCCACGATGATGGTGATGCGGGAAATGCTCTTATCATCGGTGGCACCTACGGCCAAGCTCTCGATATTGAAAGCACGACGGGAAAACAGGCCGGTGATCTTATTCAAAACGGCTGGCTGATTTTCTACCAGCACAGAAATGGTCTTTTTCATAGGCGTTCCTCTCAATCTCCGGTGGTAGTGTTGTGATCCACGTCGCAAACCAACAGGTAAGGACCGTCGCAGGCCAGCATCTGAGCTATCGCTGCATCGATATCCTCATCCTTGCTGACTCTGCCGTGTGCGATACTATAAGCATCGGCCAGCATCTCAAAATCAGGCTCACAGGTCAACTCTACACCAAAAGGTCCGCTGTAGGAGCTCTTCTGGATCTCGTTGACCAGACCCAACACATGGTTTTGCAGCATCACGACCTTTACATCGCTGCCCTGGCTCTTTAAGGTGGCCAGCTCATTGAGAGACATCTGGAAACTGCCGTCGCCGCAAACCACTACGGTCTGGCGATCAGGCTCAGCTGCCTTCACACCCAGGGCTGCCGGCAGGGAATAACCCATGGTACCCAGGCCGCCACTGGTCAGGAAACGTCCCTGACGGATGGGCAGGTGCTTGCAGGCCCAGATCTGATTCTGGCCTACGTCTACACAGACGGTGGCATCCTTACGGATCTGAGTACCCAGACTGCGCATCAGCTTGCCGGGATGAATGCCGGCAGGCATCGAAGGAAACTCCGCCTTTAATTCTACGGCGCGACGAGCCTGCAGATCTTCGATCCACTGCGCTGCGTCTGCCTTAGGGGCCAGGGCCAGCAACTGCGTCAAAATATTTTTAATGTCACCTACTACAGGCACATTGGTGGAAACGTTCTTGCCGATCTCGGCCGGATCCACATCCATGTGGATGGTCTTGGTACGACGGCTGACCTCAACAGGATCTAAGATAGCACGGTTAGCCACACGGGCACCGGCGAAGATCAGCAGGTCACTCTTGGCAACGGCCTTGTTGGCACATACATTACCAAAAGATCCCAGCATACCCATATTCAAAGGATGATCGGTAGGAAGGATACCCAGGCCCATCATGGTAGTCACCACGGGGATACCGGCGCTCTCTACCAGCTCCTTTAACTCAGCCTGTGCACCGGCACTGAAGATACCGCCGCCGGCACAGATCACAGGGTGCTTGGCCTGAGCGATGGCCTCAGCCACACGGCGGATCTGATTGACATTGCCCTTCACACTGGGCTTGTAGCCGCGGATATCCACAGTCTCAGGATAGACAGGATCAAACTCCTGCTTCTGCACATCACTGGGAATATCGATCAGGACAGGGCCCTGACGGCCGGTAGATGCGATGTGGAAAGCTTCCTTCACAATGCGGGGAATATCCTTTACATCCTTGACCAGATAACTATGCTTGATGAAAGGTGCTACAGCACCGGTCATATCTACTTCCTGGAAAATGTCCTTGCCCAACT
>JAFYLG010000188.1 GCA_017537225.1 Lachnospiraceae bacterium | reverse complement strand
TTAAAAAATTTTTAAAATTTCTGCTTGATTTTTCTTGTAAGGTCTGCTATAGTATATGCGTTATGGGTCGCTGTCACATGTGGCCTAATGAGATCCGAAGGAGGTGTGGCATAATGGCAAAGTGTGATATCTGTGAAAAAGGTGTTCATTTCGGCAACAATGTGAGTCATTCTAATAGAAAAACCAACAAGATGTGGAAGTCCAATGTGAAGTCCGTTAAGGTGAATGACAACGGCACCATCAAGACCATGCATGTATGTACTTCTTGTCTGAAGTCCGGTCTGGTTGAGAGAGCTTAATTTTAGCTGAATAATGACAAAGTAAAAACGCTGGAGCTTAGCTTCAGCGTTTTTTGTTTTCCATTTCATTTTATTTTCTTTCCAGATACTCTTCTGTTCCTAAATAATAATACATATCATCCCACCATTGGAATCATTGATGATTTTCTGCATGGTATCCTGTAATTTCAACTGGCAATCTTCTGTCATCTGATTGACCTTAGCCTGCATCCCATCTCCTACGATCTGCTCCACTGATTTACCAAAAATGTTGGCAGCCCAAATACCATCTTCCTCATTACGACTATCATTAATGTAAGCGATCAGATCCTCCGCCTGCTGCTGGGATCCTACGATGGGTGCGATCTCTGTCTCGATATTTGCTCGAATCAACGAAATCGCCGGTGCCTGTGCGTGCATCTTGACACCATACTTGTTGCCATGTTTGATCACAACAGGATCTTCTAACTGTATTTCCTCTCGTCCTGGCAGCACCACACCATACCCACGATATCGTACCGATTCCAGGGCTGCCTGGACCTGCTCATATTCTTTTTTTAACTGAGCTAATTGTCCCAATGTTTGCAACAATTGATATTCTCCCTCGATAGGAAGACCAGTATAATCACTGATTACTTCATAATAATAAGAAGGTTCCACCTGCATCTCCAGAGATATTGTTCCATTGGACAGATCCACCTGTTCCGTGCGAATCTCTTTCAATTGTTCCGAACAAAGTTCCTCCAGTTGGGCAGTTACTTCCTTCACACGAGCGGCCCCTTCTAATATGGTGCGAGCAGCATGAATCAAATGTTCTTTCAGCCAGTGATCTCCCGGTAAGATCTCCAACCACTTGGGAATAGAAAAATCGATCTCAGTTACAGGAAACTCCTGCAATACCAATGACAATATCCTCGCGATATCTTCCTTCTTTAACTGCTCACAGTTTACCGGCAATACACTGACACCATACTCCTCTCGCATCTTTTGTGCCAATTCACCGGCAGGCTCTGAATAGGGCTTCTGACAATTTAATAATACGATAAATGGTTTACCTAATTTCTTTAATTCATTGATCGTCTTTTGCTCCGCAGGTATGTATGCCTCTCTGGATAATTCTCCAAAAGACCCATCGGCTGTTACGACCATACCGATGGTGGAATGATCAGTGATGACCTTTTTCGTTCCTATTTCTGCCGCCTGCGTAAATGGGATCTCATAATCAAACCATGGTGTCTTTACCAGACGTTCTTCTTCACCTTCCGTATGTCCTGCCGCTCCGTCCACCATGTATCCCACACAGTCGATCAATCGTACTTTAGCTTCGATGCCATCTTCCAGTTTTACCGCCACCGCCTCTTTGGGAATAAACTTAGGCTCCGTAGTCATGATAGTCTTGCCTGCCGCGCTTTGAGGAAGTTCATCACGGGTCCGCTCCATGCTATAGATATCTTCCATATTGGGAAGCACCATCAAATCGATAAAACGCTTGATAAAAGTGGATTTTCCTGTGCGTACCGGTCCCACCACACCAATGTAGATCTCACCACCGCATCTTTTTTGTATGTCCTTGTATATATGATATCCTTCCATAAAAAAGCCCCCCTTGCCTATACTGGTAAAGTATATGCAAAGGGGGATAAATCTATGTATTGGAAAAAAGTTTGTGCATGTCGATGTCAGACACCTTTACAGTCATCATTTTCAGGAGTTATATCCATCAGGATTGTTGGACTGCCATCTCCAGCTGTCCTCACACATCTCCTCGATGCCACGCTCAGCCTTCCATCCAAGCTCATTATAAGCCTTGGTAGGTTCTGCATAGCAGGCATCGATATCGCCGGGACGACGAGCCTTGATCTCGTAAGGTAATTCTTTACCACATGCCTTCTCGTAGGCGTACAACACATCCAGTACGCTATAACCGTTGCCGGTTCCCAGGTTGTAGATGTGGATACCGTCCTTTTGTTCGATCTTTTTAATGGCCTTTACGTGGCCAATAGCCAGATCAACGACGTGAATATAATCTCTTACACCAGTACCGTCATGGGTCTTATAGTCATTACCAAAGACACCCAGACAAGCTCTCTTACCTACTGCTACCTGAGCGATGTAGGGTACCAGGTTGTTGGGAATACCCTTAGGATCCTCGCCGATCAGACCACTCTTATGAGCGCCGATAGGATTAAAGTAGCGAAGCAGAATCACATTCCACTCCGGATCGGACACATGAAGATCCATCAGGATCTGCTCCAGCATGCTCTTGGTCTGACCGTAAGGATTGGTCGGAGTACCCTTAGGGCACGCCTCAGTGATCGGAACAAACGCCGGATCACCGTATACGGTAGCGGAAGAACTGAACACGATGCTCTTAACACCGTGATTTCTCATCACATCACACAGAACCAAAGTACCAGTAATATTGTTGTGATAATACTCCAAAGGCTTTGCCACGGACTCACCAACAGCCTTTAATCCGGCAAAATGAATGACCGCCTCAATGGTCTCTTTCTCAAAAATCTCCTGCAGCGCCTGACGATCTAAAAGATCTGCCTCATAAAAAGTTACCTTTTTGCCAGTAATCTGTTCTACACGTTCTAAAGATTTGGCACTGGAATTGTACAGATTGTCAACGACAACCACCTCATATCCTGCATTCAGCAGTTCTACACAGGTATGGCTCCCAATATAGCCGGCACCGCCGGTTACTAAAATTGCCATAGGAATCTCCTCCTTTTGAACAAAACGGCCGGATCGCGCCAGCCGTTCTGTAAATAATCCTTATTTATGTCTGATTTTACTCAGCCCATACACCCTGAGGATACAGACCCTGATCCTTCAGTTCCTGGATGGCCTTCATAACCTCAGGCTTATCCTCTTTGTAAGTAACACCATGCCACTTGTCAGTAGACTGCAGCACGTTAACGGTCAGCTTACCGGCCTTCATCAACTGACCTACGGTAGCAGGCAGCAGATACTCACACTTCATGGGATTCTTAGGCACATTCTCTTCCAGGAATGCAGGGAAACCATCCACCAGATCCTGGATCAACTTGCTGGAGAAGCCCCAGAAATTCATAGAAACTACACCATCGGGATCAGTCTCTACCCAAGTCTGACCATCATTCTCAGAATAAGCGGCGCCGGTAGCGGTCTTGATGATCTTGGTACGCTCATCGATCTGTACCAGATGATTATTTTCATCGGCCACACAAACACCACGAGCTACATGACCATTCTCAGTCAAAGTATTCTTCAGAATGTAGCCAACCATAGCACACTGATCTTCTTCCTCACCATGCTCTACCAGATAATCATAGATGGTCTTGAAAGCACCTACGCCATAATAGTCATCGGCATTGATCACGGCAAAAGGACCGTCCACGATATCGCGGATGGACATAACTGCCTGAGAAGTACCCCAAGGCTTTACACGTCCCTCAGGAACTTCAAAGCCTGCGGGCAGATCATGCATATCCTGGAAAGCATATACTACTTCGATCTGGCTGCCGATCCGATTGCCGATGGCTGCCATAAAGTCAGCTTCATTTTCTTTCTTAATGATAATAACAACTTTTTCGAAACCAGCTCTCTTGGCATCAAAGATGGAAAAATCCATAATGATATTGCCGCGGTTATCGATAGGATCGATCTGCTTCAGGCCACCGTAACGGCTGCCCATACCGGCTGCCATGATCACTAATACAGGTTTCTTCATAATAGAAAATCCTCCTTATAGGTTATCTTCCGTATTCTTTATGGCGGACTACCCCCACCTCTCATTTGATTCTAACATATAATTTGCTTACAATCAATGCCAAAATCCTTAACAAAGTATAAATTGCACAAAAAACATCGTCAAAACAAAAATTTCGACGATGTTTTTCACAATTTCTATCAACGTATATCTTGCATGAACTTATTTTTAGTCCATATCGTTGTCCATCAAAGTCTCTTCATCCCCCAGATCCACCTTCTTCATCTCTCTGCGGAAGAACAGATCATAGAGTACCGGTACAATATACAGAGTCATAAAGGTTGCATAGGCCAGACCACCGATACTTACCAGCGCCATACCCTTGCCCATAACAGCAGCAGCATCCTTACTGAATGCCATAGTAGTCATAGCCAGGATAGTCGTCATGGCTGTCATTAAAATAGGTCTCATACGGGTGACACCAGTTTCCACCAGAGCCGCTCTCTTTTCCATACCCTCCAGACGAAGCTGATTGGCATAGTCTACGAATACAATACCATTGTTTACAACTACACCGGCCAAAACCAGGAAGCCCATCATGGAAACGATGGAAATCTCCTCACCGGCCATCACCAATGCCAGCAAACCACCGGTAAAGGCCAGAGGAATGGTAAAAATAACGATGAAGGGTGACAGCAGGCTCTGGAACTGTGCTACCATGATCAGATAGATAAACACACAGGCCAAGGCGATCATCAAAAACATATCGGACATGGCATCCATGACGGCAGTACTCTCACCAGCGATCTCTACGCTGCATCCCTTAGGTACATCGTAGTCTTTCAGAAGTTCTTCTACCTGACGAGACAACAGAGTGGTATTGTAACCTTCTTCCGTCTCAGCAGATACTGTCATATAACGTGCCTGATTGTCACGACTGATGGACACCAGTGCCTGAGCTTCCTGCTTTTCAGCAAATTCACTGAGCTTATGGATCTCCTTGACGCTCTCTCCGTCTTCATTCTGGACGGTCACCTCAAATTCCTGATCCATAATATTGTCCAGAGTAACCAACTTCAGCTCATCCACGATGGTCACTTTATAGTTGGTGCCATCCATAGTCAATGTGGTCGCTGTCGTCTCAGTAGACAGATCTGCCTGCAGCTGTGCATAGATCTGTGCCACAGTCAACCCCAAAGCCATAGCCTTATCTTTATCCACGACAATACGGATCTCTGTATCACTGTCTTCCTGGCCGTTGGTGATCTCGCCAAATCCATCGACAGTATCCAGCAATGCCATCATATCTTCGCTGACTTCCAGCATGGTGTCCAAATCATTGGAGTATACATGGATCTGCAGACCACTGCCCATGAGAGCCGACAGATCCATATTAGAGGTGGATACACTGCCTTCACAAGTCTCTGTCGCCAAAATCTCATTCATTTGCTTCGCCACCTGGGAGTTATCCTGGGCAGCCTCTTCATCCAGCAGAATAGAATAGGTGAAACTCTTAGGGCCTTCCGATCCGCCGCCTCCCATGAGGCCAGCCATACCGCCACCAGACATAACACCTACGGTCTCTACACCTTCGATCTTGCCAAAGGCCTCCATAACACGGTCTGCCATGGCGTAGGCTTCTTCGTCGCTCATATCTTCCAGTGCGGATACATTAACCGACATCTGGTTACCACCCATCTCCGGGATCAGGATCAGACCCATCTGCGTTGCCTGCCAGATGCTATAGCCCAACAGAGCGATACTGATCAACAGAGGAACGATCTTTACTTTCAGACAGAACTCCAGTGATTTTCTGTACAGAACCATCACCCTGTCGAAAAACTTGTGCGTTGTTTCCTTGCTGTTTTTCAGCAAAGTAGCTCCCATACTGGGAACCAAGGTCAGGGCCACGATCAGGCTGGCACCCAAGCTATAGCCGATGGTCAATGCCATATCGGTAAACAACTGTCTGGCAAGACCACTGGTAAATACGATAGGCAGGAATACACATACCGTTGTCAGGGTAGAAGCAAAGATGGCACCTGCCACTTGATTGGCACCTTTGACTGCCGCTCTGGGAGCCGACATGCCCAGATTGCGAAGACGATAGATATTCTCAATAACAACGATGGAGTTATCTACCAGCATTCCGACACCAAGAGCCAGACCGGACAGCGACAAAATATTCAGAGTGATATCGGTAAAGTACATCAATACCACAGCAAACAGTACACTGATAGGGATACTAAATGCAACTACGATGGTAGGTTTGGCATCCTTTAAGAATACGATCAATACTAAAATCGCCAGAGCTGCGCCCCAGATCAGATTGGACAGCACCGAATCAACGATCATACCGATATAGTCACCCTGGTCCATCAAAGGAGTGATCTCCAGACCATCGAACTCAGCTTCCAGTTCTTCAAAAGCTTCTTTACACTTCTTAGATACATCGGAGGTTCCGGCGGTACTACCCTTATAGATATTCAGCAGGATGGCCTGTTCGCCGTTCATACGGGCATAACTGTCACCGGCATTGTCGATCATGGTCACATAGGCCACATCTTCCAGACGAACGATACCCAGATCATCCAGATCTACCAGCAGCATGGATTTCAGTTCTTCCATAGAACCAAACACATCGCCCACCTTCAATAAGAACTGTCCCTCTCCTGCCTGAATATATCCGGCAGGCATAGAGAAATTCTGGGCAAACATGAGCTGAGACAGAGTCTCCATATTTAACAACGCATCCAAATTTGCACTCTTAAGAGCAGTCTCTCTGGCATTTTCCAGGGCAGTCTCACCCTCTTCGATTTTGGTCAGTGCCTGTTCCAGGGCTGCCTCACCAGAGGCCATCTGAGCCTGCATAGATCCCATGGTAATAGCCGCCGTCATCTTGCCGGCCTCTACCTTGGTATAATTGTCAACCGCTTCCTGTACACCCTTATTCACTTCTTCCAGTACCACTTTCGCGGTCTGGATCTTTACCCCCAGGTTAGCCAGCTCGGTCTCGATCTGAGGGATACGTACTCGCACCACATCATCCAACTGCTTCAGATTATCCACCGTCAGCATCTTGGCCATATCTCCCTGGCCAACCTGCTCCATCATGGTGATCACATTTTGAAGTTTCTCCGGATGAGCGATGGCATCCTCCACATCTTTCGGGATACCGTTGCGGATCTGGGCAATGGCAAGTTCTGCGGCAGCTGGTGCCGTATTATCTACCGTATACTGAGCGGCATTTCTGACAGACTGGGCTTCTGCTTCCAACAGTAGACCCTGTTCTACTGCCTGCTGCAGCGCGGTCTCACCGTCAATGGTTTTCTCATCCAAAGATGTGATCAATGCCTTAGCCGCTGTGATCTTTTCTGTGTTATCGATAAGACCAAAACTGTTTTCCTGCTCATCGGTCCACTGAGATACTTTATTCTGCAGATAGATCCTAACAGCAGGATCCAGGATCGTAGGATACAATTCCGCCTTGGTAGCTGCCAAAACAGCAGGATACATCTCCTTATATGCCTCACCATCCGGTCCTGTCAGAGAAGCTATGATACTGGCAAAAGCATCATTGATCTTATTATAGTTTTCTACGATACCATAGTCATCATAGGCCTTGCGCTCCATCTCCAAAGCCGCTTTGCTGGCTTCTAAACCACTGACCTGTGCACTGAATGCCGACTGGGTGGCCATGGCCTGGTCCAGCAATTTACTGGCTTCCGCCAGATCATTGGTGGTTTTGTCCATCTCCTCTTCGAGAGTGGCCTTACCATCTTCCAACTCCTCTTTGGCTTTATCGATCTCCGCACGGGCATCCTGCAGCTCGAT
>JAFYLG010000187.1 GCA_017537225.1 Lachnospiraceae bacterium | reverse complement strand
TCTTCCTGTTTCATCGGTGTATTCCAAAGCGCTGTAGGAACCATGGGCGGCGGTATCCTGGCCTATGGTGCTATCATGGGTGCTTCCATCGTTGGCGGTATCTTCGAAGGCGTTCTTGGCTTCTTCTTATAGCCTCTGCGTAAGTTCTTCCCTTCCGTTGTTACCGGTACCGTTGTACTGTCCATCGGTCTGAGCCTGATCTCCGTAGGTATCAACTCCTTCGGCGGCGGCAACACTGCCAAGGACTTCGGTTCCATGGAAAACCTCCTGTTAGCTATTTTCGTACTGGCTATGATCCTGTTCTTCAAGCATCGCACCAAGGGCTTTACCAGCTCCTCCGCTATTCTGCTGGGTATTGCCTGCGGTTATGTAGCTTCTATCGTTATGGGCTTCATCCTGCCTACCACCGGTGTGACCGCTGATGGTGTTGAGTATACCAAGGCATGGGTACTGAACTGGGACAAGGTTGCCAATGCTGCCTGGTTTGAGATTCCCAAGTTCATGCCTGTAAAGCCTGTTTTTGACTTGCGCGCAATCCTGCCCGTTATGGTTATGTTCATCGTAACTGCCGTTGAGACCGTAGGTGATATCTCCGGTGTTATGGAAGGCGGTCTGGGTCGTGAAGCTACCGACAAAGAGCTGTCCGGCGGTGTTATCTGTGACGGTCTGGGTTCTTCCTTTGCTGCTCTGTTTGGTGTACTGCCCAACACTTCCTTCAGCCAGAACGTAGGTCTGGTTGCCATGACCAAGGTTGTAAACCGTTTTGCTCTGGCTACCGGTGCTATCTTCCTGATCCTGTGTGGTCTGTCTCCTAAGCTGGCTGCTCTGATCTCCATCATGCCTCAGGCTGTTTTAGGCGGTGCTGCCGTTATGATGTTCTCCTCTATCGTAATCAGCGGTATCCAGCTGATCACCAAGGAGCCTCTGACTGGCCGCAACCTGTCTATCGTAGCCGTTGCTCTGGGCGTTGGTTACGGTATGGGTGCCAACACCGGTATCCTGGCTCACACTCCTGAGTTCGTACGTCTGATCTTCGGTGGTTCCGGTATCGTACCTGCTGCCATGGTAGCCATCCTGCTGAACGTACTGCTGCCTAAGGACGCAGAGTAAATCACAACAGAAAAAGCCAGCATAAGCTGACTTTATCTACAGATCGCATGATCTGACAACTCCTGGAGCTCTTCCGGAGTGTCTACATCTTTTAGTTCGTATCTATCCCGGACATTTACCAAGCGTAGATGTTCGGGATATTTTTTTATGATCCAGTTGCCGCCTTTTCCCTCCGGCAACTCTTTTAATTCTGAAAAAGTCCAATTTGGAAATACTACCGGTGTTCCCTGCTCCTCTCCAAAAGATGCCCGCCATATAGCCTCTCTGCCCTCTGTCGATACCTTTACAATAGTCAGGATTGTATCTCTTGTCAGCAATGGCTGATCGCTGGGACAAAACATGCAGCGATCCATCTCTCCCATTGCTTCCATCCCCAAACGTACCGTATCACTTCTGTGAGGCAAGGAATGAAGGATCACTGGGATCTGCCGCTGTCTGCAAAGTTCGGCCACGTCCTCATGTCGGGTCACTACCACTCGCTTTTCAAAAATCCCTTCTGTGGCATCCAAAATGCGACAGACCATCGGTTCTCCGTGAAAATCTGCCATCAATTTATTTCCGCCAAAACGCTTTCCCAGGCCGGAGGCCATAATGACACAGCCCACGCCCTTTTTACTGTTTTCTACAAAAAACTGTTGATACAGTTGCTGATTGGCCTCCTTACAAGCCTGAGCATACTCATCATATCTCTGCAACCATGCCTGTCCCTCAGCTGTCAAATGGCTTCCGCCCCCATCCTTTCCACCGATGGCACGGGTCATCAGAGGATAGCCCAATACTTCTTCCGCGTGCTTTATGATCTTATGGGCTTTGGTGTATGCCATCCCCATGGATAGGGCAGCCTGGCGAAGAGATCCTGTCTCCTCTACGCCATGCAGCAAACGAGCCGGTCCCTCTCCAAAAAATCTCTCCCCATTATCATCTAAAAACGTAATTTTCGTGACAACTTTCATACAATACTCTCTCTTAAAATCAGGCGTTATTTCCAAGAAAACACAACGTAATTATAACAATTTTGCTTCCAGAAATCAACTGCTACTGGTATAATATAAGCTAAGGTATTATGCAAATAATCAAAAAGGAGCATTGACTTATGATGACGATTCAAAAATACGTCCGTGCCCAAAGTCTGGAAGAAGCATGGCAGTTAAACCAAAATAAGAAGAACCGTATTTTGGGTGGTATGCTGTGGCTCCGTTTGGGTGAAAGTTCTTGTAACACTGCTATCGATCTGTGCGATTTGGGATTAAACACCATCGAAGAAAACGACGAACAGTTCTCCATCGGTGCTACGGTGACTCTGCGTGATCTGGAGATGCATGAAGGTCTGCAGACCTTTAGCCACGGTGCCATCAAAAACGCGGTCAAAGATATCGTAGGTGTTCAGTTCCGCAACATGGCTACCGTAGGCGGCAGCATCTGGGGACGTTTCGGTTTCTCTGATGTACTGACCGTATTCCTGGCTATGGACTCCTATGTAGAGCTTTACAAGGGCGGCATCATCCCTCTGGTGCAGTTTGCTTCCATGAAACCGGACAGCGATCTTTTGGTTCGCCTGATCGTAAAGAAAACACCTTGCAACGTAGTGTAC
>JAFYLG010000186.1 GCA_017537225.1 Lachnospiraceae bacterium | reverse complement strand
GGTAACACGTGGGTCTCCAAAACCTTTGTTCTGGGTTCGAGTCCTAGTGCCCCTGCCAGAAGAACCAGTTTCGAAAGAGACTGGTTCTTTTTAGAATTTACCTATCCTTTACATGAATAATAGATAATTCATAGTGGTTTATGTCTAGTCTGCCTGAAAAACAGACACATTATGCACGGAAAAAAGTCATTTTTGCATAAAAAGAGACAGATTGTGGACGATTTAACCTTGTACAGTGTAAAAAACAGTGGTATACTACTTCTAATATGGGTCACTGTATCGTGGTTATGGTCCGTGATGGATCACAGCACGATTCCGGGATAAAAAAGACAAGGCATGGTATGAAATGATGAAGTCAAATTCCACCCCTCTGCGAGCTCTGAATAACTGCCTGTCAGGCAGGAGCAAAAAGATCTTCCCGAATCAGGTCATCTTTTATAATGCAGTGTTTGGCGCCACCAATCCGGCGTTTCTTTCCGACGGGGATCTGGCAGAGGTGGAACGTATCGGTCGTGGAGATCGCTGCCCGGGAGATGAGGTGTTGATCAAGCAGATCAATTACCTGCTTCGCGGTGGCCTGGACAGCAATTCGGCTAACGTGGGCAAGCATATCAATAATGCCCAGGAACTTCCTATTCCGAAACAGCATAAGAGTCACTACTTGGAGGATGACAATCGCAGTCAGATCGTACGTCGTCTGCTGGCTATGATCCGTTTTTGTATGTGTTTTCATCCGGGACGGCATCAGTTGACGGCTCAGGATTTTGCGGAGATGCTGGAGCAGATGCAGGAAGAACTGGCAGGAGAATCCACTATCTTGGATGGCGCCGATGAGCTGACAGAGGAACTGCTGGCCAATGTGGTCTATGAGATCATTATGAGCCATTTGAATCGTTTGCAGGAGCGGTATTATCCTGTGGTAGAGGGAGGACAGAGAACCAAGATCGATCTGGCCGCCCAAAGAGAAGAGTTTGCCAACCAGGTAGATTGTTACGGTACATATAATTCTGATCGGTTTTATGCCATGCAGCGTCTGGCAGAGACCAATGTGATCGCAGCCACGGAACTGGCGAATATCTATTATTTTGGAGCCCAGTATCGACAGATCGATGAGGGCGATGGTAACAACGGTACCCTTCGTATTGAGGCAGATATGAATATGGCTGCCAAATATTATAAGAAGGCTATCCATAGTGATCCGCCGGTGGTGACGGCTTGCTGGTCCTTGGGCTATATGCTGCGTCGCCATATGTTTGAGGATATTTCACCGGAAGAAGCGGACGAGATGGCCGCCCGGTATCACTATTACGCACTGGAGCAAAACTATATTCCGGCCTATGACAGTGTTGGCCATATGGAGTTGGCCAAAGCAGATGTCCTGTTTGAACGGGAACGCAAGCTGCGGCAGCAGCATGGTGGATTGCCTCAGGAGGAGTGGGAAGAGATGCTCACTCATTATACCAAAGGTCTGGAGCTGTGTGACCGTGCCGGATGCGGTGGTTGGGTCTACGGCCATAACAATGTGGCAGAGTATCTGGCTAAGCCGGAGTTTATGGAGATCATCTGGCCGGTGATCCGGGATGAGATCCGTCTGCAGGGCCCCATCCATCTGCGGGAGCGCTGGAAGGCTGCAGCAGATCTGAATAATTTCTGGGCCATGCATCAGCTGGCACTGTTGGATTGGAACAACGGGCGTCGGACTGAGGCCATTGCTCTGTGGGAGAAAGCAGCTGCGCTGCGATATCCTACGGCCAATCTAAATTTGGCGTTGCTGGTATATGCCCAGGGGATGCCTTACGCCGACGCCGACAAATATCGTCTGTGCCTGGAGCAGGCATCGGCTGACGGCAGTGCCAGAGCCAGTTATGAGCTGGCCAAATGGTATGCCGCTACCAATTCCTTCACGGCCAGAGTGCTTTTAGACCGTGCGGAGGAGCAGAATTATCGTAAGTTTAACAACACCCTGTATCATCAGATACGCAGCTTGAGAGATACATTGTAACTATAGTGGAAACGCTGGGACCTATTGATTTACGGTATTGCGGGTATTATAATCGCAGTAAGAGATCAGACAAGATCCGGCGTGGAGGAGACACGAGGAGAGAGTATGAATCATATCGTTTTTCTGTATCAGGATCGTCTGTATACCACACAGATGGAGACACCGGGCAGCCTGATCATTGGTCCCGGTAAAAAGGATGATTTTAAGATCGAGGATATGAAGGGTCAGATCACCATCCGGGAAAACCGCAGAGGACAGTTGTCTGTGGAATCTGTCAAGCCCTATCCTTTTTATGATAATGATGTGGAGAAAGATTCCATGGTGGTGCTGGATGCTCAGGACCATGTGGCTTTGTATGTGACCGATCATCAGGAGACTGCTTCTGACAGTCTGAAGGTCCCTTACAACTGTATTATTAATGTGGGCCGTTCTGACAAGTGTCATGTGACTATCAAGAATCCTTTTGTTTCCGGTCGTCACTTCACCATTCGCAGTGAATCCGGCATCATTCGTGTCGAGGACAAAAACAGTACCAACGGACTGTATCTGAACGGCAAGCGTATCAGCAAGTCCAAATTGCATTCCGGTGATGTACTTTCTATTTTACATATTCGTATCCGTCTGGAGGGCAATGAGCTGTTCTTCGACAATGTGGGAGATCAGATGACCATCCATGGACTGGATGTAGAGAAGGCCATCGGCGGCCAGGCAGCGGTAGAGGATACCGGAGCCGGTATGCTGAAGTATCCCAATTACGCGATCCGCGTGGTGACGGCTGACAGACTTTTGCAAAATTCAGCGGTGCTTTCGAGTATTCTCCGAATGACACCGAAGGAATTTGAGGACGAGATCACAGCC
>JAFYLG010000185.1 GCA_017537225.1 Lachnospiraceae bacterium | reverse complement strand
GGTATTGATGATTGCACCTGTGGCTATGGCCATTGCCAAGAGACTGGAGATCAATCCGGTTCCCATGATCATTTCCATCGCCGTATCTTCCAACCTGCAGGGTGCAGCCACTCTGGTAGGTGATACCACCTCCATTCTGCTGGGTGGCTATGCCGGTATGGACTTTATGGATTTCTTCTTCTGGCAGGGACGTCCCAGTATTTTCTGGGCAGTAGAGTTGGGTGCTGTATTGTCCTGTGTGGTTCTGCTGTTTTTGTTCCGCAAGGAAAAGGGTGCTGTAGAGAGCAATACCCGCACCGAAGTGACAGATTATGTTCCTACTGTTTTGCTGGTGGGCGTAGTTGTACTGCTGATCCTGGCTTCCTTTATTCCCGGCAAGCCTGCCATCACCAACGGCCTGATCTGTATGACTCTGATGGTGATCGGTTTGATCTATACTGCCATTCGTACCAAGGATAAAGAATTGGTATTAAAGCCTATCAAGGAAGTGGATTTTGCTACTCTGGGCCTGCTGACCGGTCTGTTTATCGTGATCGGCGGTATCACCGAGGCAGGCGTGATCGATGCCGTGGCACAGATCTTCGTTAAGCTCAGTGGTGACAGTGTATTCCTGGCGTATACTCTGATCGTATGGGCCAGTGTAGGTTTTTCTGCCTTTATCGACAATATTCCTTATGTAGCTACCATGCTGCCTGTAGTACAGGGCATGGCTGTGATGATGGGAGTGGAGCCTTATGTACTGTACTTTGGTCTATTGACCGGTGCTACTTTGGGCGGCAATCTGACCCCTGTCGGCGCTTCTGCCAATATTACCGGTATCGGTATTTTGCGCAAGGCTGGTTTTGAGGTTAAGAACAGTGACTTCCTGCGTATCGGTGTTCCCTTTACGCTGACCGCTGTAATGGCAGGATACCTGTTTGTTTGGTTCTTCTGGGGGATGTGATCAAGTATCATGTAATTAATAGAAAAGTAAGAGATACCCATGTCAGTTGGTGAATACCTCTGGCATGGGTATTTTTAATTAGAAAGTTCATTGGAAAGAGAGGCGTGATTTCTGCGATAGAAAATGATTCACAAACGGAAAAAACAGCAAAAAAACATAAGAAAATTTTTTTTAAAAAAGTGTTGACATTTGTCGGTAAAGGTGTTATTATAATCGAGCGTTGAGAAATCAACCAAACAAAAAAATGCAGATGTGGCGGAATTGGCATACGCGCATGATTCAGGTTCATGTGAGCATTAGGCTCGTAAGGGTTCAAGTCCCTTCATCTGCACGAAAACCTCTCGAGTGATCGGGAGGTTTTTTTGCATTTTTATATTTTTTCATTCAAATCCCATAAAACCTTTGAAATTGTACAGATAATATGTTATACTCAACCTATCAGTATGAGTAACTCTGCCCAAAAGGGCATTGCGAAAGATGAGGAGGATAATATTATGGGAAAGTTTATCGTTAAGACTACCAAGAGCGGCGCTTACAGATTCAATCTGCTGGCTACCAATGGCCAGGTGATCGCTACCAGCCAGAACTACAAGAGCCAGGCCACTTGTGAGGCAGGTGTTGCCAGCGTTAAGGCCAATGCATTGGCTCATGTAGAGGATCAGACCGTAGAAGGTTTTGAGGTTCTGAAGCATCCTAAGTACGAACTGTATCAGGATAATGCCGGCGAGTTCCGTTTCCGTCTGAAGGCCTCTAATGGCCAGATCATCGCTACCGGCGAAGGTTATGCTAGCAAGGCTAACTGCCAGAATGGTATTGCTTCTATCGGAAAGAATGCTCCCGAAGCTTCCGTGATCGTAGAAGAAGCAGAGTAATAAACATAAGCAATGGTGTGCCTGGGATCCGTTCCAGGCGCACCTTGCTATCCAGAGAAAATTGGGGACAAAACCCGGACATGACAGTGATGTGGACAGGAGGACCAAGCTGATGCTGAATTCCAGGTACGTGGCGATGACATCCCACGAGAGTGTGATCCGCAAGATCTTTATGTATGGTAAAGAGCGAGCCAAGGTGGTAGGCTATGACAATGTGTTTGATTATAGCCTGGGTAATCCCAGTGTGGCAGTTCCTGATTGCTTTAATGAGGCTATCCATGAGATCTTGAATACACAGGATGATGTGACAGTACATGGTTACAGTCCGTCACTGGGTATCAGTGAAACCAGGGTGGCGATCGCCCGGTCCTTGAATCAGCGCTATGGCATGTCTTATGAGGAGAAACATATCTTCATGACAGTCAGTGCTGCCGGTGCGGTGGCCCATGCGTTGCGTGCTGTGTTGGAGGAGCCTGGAGATGAGATCATCACCTTTGCCCCTTATTTCTCTGAGTATAAACCCTATGTGGAAGGCGCTGGTGGTCGTCTGGTGGTGACACCGGCAGATATCGATACCTTCCAGATTCATTTTGAGGCCTTTGAGGCGCTGTTATCGCCTCAGGTCAAGGCGGTGTTGATCAACACGCCAAACAATCCGTCCGGAGTGGTATACTCGGCTCAGACATTGGACCGTCTGGCCAAGATCCTGATGCGCAAGTCTCAGGAGTATGGTCACACCATTTATATTATTTCTGACGAACCATATCGTGAGCTGGTCTTTGGCGGCGTAGAAGCCCCCTATGTGGCCGCTCATTATCCCAATACTTTTACCTGCTATTCGTTCAGCAAGTCCATGTCCATTCCCGGTGAGCGTATCGGTTATATTGCCGTTCATCCGGAGTGTGAGGATGCGGACATTGCCGTGCAGGTGTTTGGACAGATCTCCCGAGGGATCGGACACAATTGTCCTCCTTCATTGATGCAGTTGGCAGTTGCCCGTTGCGCAGATGCCACATCGGATCTGTCTGTTTACGAGGAAAACAAGAATATTTTATATAGAGAACTGACGGCTCTTGGTTTCGCCTGCGTGGAACCTGGCGGGACATTTTATATGTTCCCTCGATCCCTGGAGCCGGATGATGTGGCTTTTTGTGAGAAGGCCAAAAAGTACGATCTTTTGCTGGTGCCCGGTACCGGCTTTGGCTGCCCCGGACACTTCCGTATTGCTTACTGTGTCCCTACAGAGAAGGTGATCCGCTCTCTGGAGGCGTTTCGTCAGTTGGCTGTAGAGTATGCTGTGAGCCAGTGATCGTAGCGTAGGGATCTGATTAAGAGAAAAGAGAAGGAGATCAATCATGCAAGAAAGACCTGTTGTTGTTATTGGTCATAAGAATCCGGATACCGATTCTATCTGTTCTGCCATTGCCTATGCCAGATTGAAAGAGAAGATCACCGGCAAGCCTCATCAGCCCAGAGCAGCTGGTCATATCAACGGTGAGACTCGCTATGTGCTGCAGCGTTTTGGTGTGGATGCCCCCAAGTATTTGGCTACTGTAGAACCACTGGTGCGTGATGTGGAATTGCAGCAGTATGACGGTGTGGGAAGTGAAATGTCCTTAAAGAACGCCTGGAATTTGATGCGTCAGGAAGGCGTAGTGACACTTCCTATTTTGGAGGAGCGTAATCTGGAAGGGTTGATCACTATCGGTGATATTGCTTATTCCTACATGGAAGAGCATGACAGTGGTACAGTGGCTATGGCCAATACTCCCTATCGTAATATTTTAGACACCTTAGAAGGTACCATGGTGGTAGGTGATCCCGATGCCTATTTTGATAAAGGTAAGGTCATCATCGCTGCTGCCAATCCGGATGTCATGGAAGAGTACATTGATGAGCATGATATGGTAGTATTGGGTAATCGTTATGAGTCTCAGCTGTGTGCTATCGAGATGAAGGCCGGATGTATCGTAGTTTGTCTGGGCTCTCCTGTATCCCGTACCATCCAGAAACTGGCCAAGCAGAGTGGATGTACCATTATCTGTACTCCCTTTGATACCTATACCGTAGCTCGCCTGATCAACCAGAGTATCCCGGTACGTTATTTCATGAAGAAGGATCAGCTGATCACCTTCCGTGTCAACGATTTGGTAGAAGATATCCGTTCCGTTATGGCTAAGAAGCGTCACCGCAATTTCCCTGTTTTGGATGAAAAGGGCAATTATGTGGGCATGATCGGTCGCCGCAACCTGCTGGATATGAAGCCTCGTCAGGTGATCATGGTGGATCACAATGAAAAGAGTCAGGCAGTCAACGGCATTGCCTCGGCAGAAATCCTGGAGATCATTGATCACCATAGATTGGGCAATATCGAGACCATCCACCCTGTATTTTTCCGCAATCAGCCTTTGGGTTGTACGGCAACCATTATTTACCAGCTGTATCGTGAAAATGGTGTGGAGATCGATACCAATACCGCCGCGCTGCTGTGCAGTGCTATTGTTTCCGATACTTTGATGTATCGTTCTCCTACCTGTACTGCCATCGATAAGGCAGTGGCAGAAGAACTGGCCGGTATTGCTGGTATTCAAGTAGAAGAATTGGCTGCCGGTATGTTTAAGGCAGGCAGCAACCTGGCTGAGAAGACCGAAGAGGAGATCTTCTATCAGGATTACAAGCAGTTTATTGTAGAGAAGGTATCTCTGGGCGCCAGCCAGATCAGTTCTATGAGCGCTGACGAACTGAAAGATATCAAGGCTCGTATCTTCCCTTACATGCAGCGCAGCATTAAGGCCGGTACTGCTAAGATCATGCTGTTTATGCTGACGGATATTCTGAATGAGTCTACCGAGCTGTTGGTACTGGGTGAGGGTGCCGACCAGATCGTTGAGATGGCCTTTGGCGTGGCACCTGTGGATAACAGTGTGATCCTGCCCGGTGTAGTGTCTCGTAAGAAGCAGCTGATGCCCATGCTGCTGAATGCTGTTCACCGCATGAATGAGGAATAATACGACTCTATTCCGATGGTAACATGTCAAATACATACAAGGTCATACGATCCTGGTTTCAGGATCTGTATGACCTTACGATTTTTAGGCATTTTAGAAAGTAAGAAAGAAATGAGAGGAAACCATGCCGTATATATTTCAATTGTTGGTGATATTGGGAGCATCCTTTTTGGGAGAGATCTGTAACCTGCTGCTGCCGCTTCCCATTCCGGCCAGTGTCTACGGGTTGGTATTGTTGTTTACAGCGTTGATGACAGGGATCATTAAGCTGGAAAATGTGGATAAAACTGCCACTTTTCTCATTGCCACCATGTCCATCTATTTTATCGCACCCAGCGTCAGTCTGATGACAGTCATTGCTGACTATGTGGACAGCCTGTTGGGCATTGTGGTGATCTGCTGCGTCAGCACCGCTCTGGTAATGGTGGTCACCGGTAAGGTTTCTCAGTTGATCATGGAGAAATCAAAGCCCACAGAAGGTGTCGTGTCCAGTGATGGTGTGAGTGGAAAGGAGGCCGGCCGGGATGAATGAGTTTTTGATGGATTCCAGTTATTTTGGCTTGTTCTTCGGCCTGTTTGCGTTCTGGATCAGCACTAAGATCAGCAAAGCCTTAAAGAGTAATCTGGCCAATCCGCTGCTGATCAATACAGTGATCGTGATCCTGTGTTTGTTGGTGTTGGATATTGATTATGAAACATTTAATCAGGGAGCGTCCCATCTGACCTATTTCCTGACGCCGGCTACAGTAGCGCTGGCGATCCCTATGTACAAGCAGGTAGAACTGTTAAAGAAAAATATGACAGCCATCCTGGTCAGCATTCTCTGCGGTATTGCAGCCAATGCCCTGTGTATCTTTGGCCTATGCCTGGCATTTGGACTGTCACCGGAGGTGTACCATTCCCTGCTTCCCAAGTCTGTGACCACCGCTATTGCCCTTGGTGTATCGGCGGAGATTGGAGGCGTGTCCTCCCTTACCGTAGCATCGGTAGTAGTGACCGGCCTCTTTGGCAATGCTATCGCCAGGATCGTCTGTCGTATCTTTAAGATCACCAATCCGGTAGCTATCGGTTTGGGATGTGGTAATGCAGCTCATGCCATCGGCACGGTAGCCGCGCTGGAGATCGGTGAGGTAGAAGGTGCCATGAGTGGTTTGGCCATGGTTATCGCCGGTGTACTGACTGCTGTACTGGTTCCGCTGGCAGCAGGCTGGATGTGATTTTAGAACAAGAGAAAAGAAGAAACGTAAAAAAGCAGATCTTTACAGAATATGTAAGGATCTGCTTTTTTGCAAAAAAAGACCATGCACAAGATACTGTGCACGGTCAAAAAGGTGATTTATTAGCGATAGATCCGCTCCAGATATTCCATCCGGCTTCCCATATTCTGTAGCAACAGATCCACCAATGTCAATGCGGTCATGGCTTCCACCACAATAACGGCGCGGGGGACTACCAGAGGATCGTGACGTCCACCGATGGACAGTTTGATCGATTCTCCAGTGCGGTTGACAGTGTTCTGCTCGGTGCGGATGGAAGGGGTAGGCTTGAAGGCTGCCCGTATGATCAGGCGGGAGCCATCACTGATACCGCCTAAGATACCGCCGGCGTGGTTGGTCTTCTTGGTGATGTGGGCAGAAGCTGCACCGGCATTAGCTGAATGCTCGACACAGAAGGAGTCATTGTTATCAGATCCGGTAGATTCTGATGCAGCAAATCCGTCGCCGATCTCCACACCTTTGACAGCACCGATGGACATGATGGCCTGGGCCAGTTTGGCATCCAGTTTATCAAAGACAGGCTGTCCCAGTCCGGCAGGCAGTCCGTCTGCTATACATTCAATGATGCCTCCGGCAGAGTCCTGACGACTCATACAGTCCTGAACAAAGGTTTCTGCTTTTTTTGCGGCGTCAGCGTCCGGCAGGCAGAAGGGATTACGGCGAATTTCTGTAGCATCAAAGGCAGTCATATCGATTTTGACAGGGCCGATGGCAGTAGCATAAGCCTGGACGGTAATGCCAAGAGTGGTCAGCACCTTGCGGGCAATAGCGCCGGCAGCCACACGGCCGATGGTTTCTCTGGCGGAAGAACGACCGCCGCCACGGTAGTCGCGGAAGCCATATTTCTGATCAAAGGTATAATCGGCGTGTCCCGGGCGATATATATCCTGTATCTGGGAATAATCAGCAGAGTGGTGATCTTCGTTGTAGACGATCAGGGAGATAGGAGTACCGGTGGTACGCCCCTCAAAAACACCTGATAAAATAGAGACCTGATCCTTTTCTTTGCGAGGGGTCGTATAGGCGCTCTGGCCGGGACGTCGCAGATCCAGATCCTGCTGAATATCGTCTGCGCAAAGGGGCAGACCGGCAGGGCATCCGTCTACTACTACGCCGATGGCAGGTCCGTGGGACTCGCCCCAGGTTGTCACAGTAAATATGGTTCCAAAGGTAGATCCAGCCATAAAAGCTTCCTCCTTGTTACATCGATCCTATGAGAAAATGATAGCACAGAATGAGGACAAGGACAAGAAAAATTCACTTGTGATTTTGGCGAGGGAGGAGTATACTTTGAGGCAAAGGCTTAAAATATGTTGTACTCATTTTTATAGAACGCATTATATTAAAACGAGACAACGGGAAAGAATGAGAAAGTTAGGCAGATGAGATCGGACAAAGGCTGGAAAAAAATAAATATTGCTACGATGATCTTGTTTGCTGTGACATTGTTGCTGCAGTTACTGTCTCGCAATGTGGTCGGCTTTGCTCAGATCTATTCTGTGACAGTGTATCGTTTTCTTATGGAGACCATGGGACGAGTGGTATCCCTGGTGCCATTTTCTATCGTGGAGATGTTGTTGTATCTGCTGATCCTGTCGGTACTGGCAGGACTACTGGTACTGATATACAAAGTGGCGAAGAGACAATGGCGTTTGGTGCCTTCCGTAGGGCGGAGCATACAGGTATTATTATTTACAGTGGCAGTATTGATGTGCTCCTATACGATAGGCTGTGGTATCAATTACCACAGAACAGCTTTTTCTGTGGAGGCAGGTTTTGCTATCGAAAAGTCTACGAGAGAAGAACTGATCGACCTCTGCGAATATCTGGCAGAGCGTGTCAATGAGGTGGCACAGCAGATTCCCACGGATGAAAATGGTTGTTTACAATTGTCCGGTGATGTTCATGCTACAGCCAGAGCTGCCATGGCATCTCTGGGGCAGCAGTATGAGCAACTGGATGGCTTTTATCCGAACCCTAAGGGAGTCACGATGTCACGGATACTGTCCATGCAAAAACTGGAGGGTGTGTATTCGCCCTTTACTCTGGAAGCAAATTATAACAGGGAGATGCCGGACATCAGTATCCCGGTGGCTATCTGCCACGAGTTGTCACATTTGCGAGGATATATGAGAGAAGATGAGGCTAATTTTATTGCCTATCTGGCCTGTTTGGAGTCGGGAGATCCTCAGTT
>JAFYLG010000184.1 GCA_017537225.1 Lachnospiraceae bacterium | reverse complement strand
TAGCCTGGATCTCTTCTTCCTTCATGCCTCTGTTCAGGTTTCTCAAACCTTCGCTGATAATGTAATCCACCTTGGCACGCTCATTCAAAGAAGCCATAGGATCCTGGAAAATCATCTGGATCTCCTGGATCACTTTCTTATCCAGTTCCTTGCTGATCTTGCCGTTGATCTTTTCTCCCTTGTAGATGATCTCACCCCCGGAAGTGGGATGGATCCGCAGGATGGCACGGCCGATGGTGGTCTTACCGGAGCCGGACTCACCTACGATACCAAAAGTCTCCCCTTTGTATACCTGAAAATCAACGCCGCGGACCGCCTCAAAGGCCTTTTTCCCCTTGCCAAAGGTCACATGGAGATCCTTTACATCCAGCAGGATCTGGCGCTCGGAGGTGGTATTTTTCATATTTTCCATACTCATTTGCCGTATACCCCCTCGATATCTTTCAAGTTGCGGATGGCTGCAGGAGGCTCCACCTTAGGTGCTCTGGGATCCAACAGCCAGGTCTTAGCCTTGTGGGTAGGAGTCACTTCAAAGTAAGGCGGCTGCAGCATATAATCGATCTTCAGCGCACGCGGATTGCGGGGCGCAAAAGCGTCCCCCTTGATCTCCTTGTACAGGCTGGGAGGGGTACCCTTGATGGTAAACAGATCCTCACCTCTCTCGCCCAGCTGAGGCAGGGAGGATAACAGCGCCCAGGTGTACGGGTGCTTGGGATCGTAGAATACCTCTTCGGACATACCCACTTCGATGATATCTCCACAGTACATCACAGCCACGCGATCGGCGATATTGGCCACCACACCCAGATCATGGGTGATAAATACGATGGTCAGGCTGTACTTTTCTTTCAGCTTTTTTAACAGATTGATGATCTGAGCCTGGATGGTAACGTCCAGTGCCGTGGTAGGCTCATCACAGATCAAGATCTTGGGATTACAAGCCAGAGCGATGGCGATGACCACACGCTGACGCATACCACCGGAAAACTCGTGAGCATACTGCTTGTAGCGGCGCTCCGGATCCGGGATGCCTACATCATTTAAGTAGCTAATCACCTTTTCCCTGATGGCTTCCTTGCCCTTGACCTCCGGTTGATGAAGGCGGATAGCCTCGGCGATCTGCTCGCCTACAGTCTTTAAGGGATTTAAGCTGGTCATGGGATCCTGCATGATCATGGCGATTTCACCGCCGCGGATCTTCTGCCACTCTTTCTCTGCGGTGATCTTGGCCAGATCCTTGCCGTCATACATGATATGACCGGCAGGAATGAAACCATTGTTGTCTAACAGACCCATAAAGGTCTTGGTAAATACAGATTTACCGGAACCGGACTCGCCCACGATGGCCAGACTCTCGCCCTTATAGATATCCAGGGAGATACCGCGGATGGCATGGAGCACCTTGCCCCGCAGGCGGAACTTTACGTCCAGATCCTGTACAGATAAAATCACTTCTCTCGTCATATCGGCACCTCCTAGCGATGATTCTTAGGATCGGCTGCATCAGAGAACGCGTTGCCGACGATGTAGAAGGAAATGGTTACGATAGATAGCAGGATGGTAGGATAGATCAGCTGATACCGCTGAGCGGCATTCATCATGACCTTACGACCATCATCGATCAACTGTCCCAGACCGGGAGTCTCCAGAGGCAGACCCAGACCGATATAAGTAATAAACACCTCACTGCCGATAGCGGAAGGAATGGCTAATGCCATACGCAGCATGATAACGGATACCAGATAAGGCAGCAGGTTTTTCACGATCAGTCTCCAGGTCGGAGTGCCCAGACAGCGAGAAGCTAAGTTATAGTCTCTGTCGCGGATGATCAAAATCTGGTTACGAATAAATCGGGCCATACCGATCCAACGTGTCAGTGACATGGCCAGGATCAAAGTACCCATACTGGGCGTCATGATATAGGCTACCAGGATCAGAATAATGGTATTGGGAATATTGTCCAGTACGTTGTAGATCTCGGTAAACAGGAAATCCAGCTTACGCACATATCCCCACAGTACACCGACAATGATACCCACCACTGCCTCGACGGCCGCTACAGAGAAACCAATGATCAGAGAGTTACGGGTACCCGCCCAGATACGGGCCCACAGGTCCTGACCAATAACATTAGTACCCAGCCAATATTTCTCATTGGGTGGAATATTTCGGTCTGTAATATAGGTCAACGGATCCATATTACACAGATTGGGATCCATCTGTCCGGGAAGATAGGGCTGGATCACTGCAAACACGATGATGGCCAGCATGACTACCAGCATCACTACCGCCCCCTTGTTCTTCATAAACATATTCAGCGTGCTTCTCCAGTAGGAGTAGTTGCTGTAACCGGTCTTTTCTGCCTCGGCCTCATCATAATCGGCAAAGGAGAACATATCGCTCTCGCTCATACCGGTTCTTTGGGACAACGCATCCATCTTTTCCTGCAATTTCTGCTCGGCGGATTTCTCCACCTTGCGCATATATCTGTCAGTCAAACTACTCATCAGCGTCCGCCCTCCTTTGTTCCAAAACTGATACGAGGGTCCAGAACAGTCATCATAATATCACCCAACAGCAGGCCAATAACACCTACCGTAGCATACAGCAATACGATGGCCTGCACCATGTTATTGTCATTGTCCTTGATCACCTGAACCAGCAGACCACCCATACCGGGGACACTGTACAGAGACTCGATATAAATAGAACCGATTACCGTATTCAGGAAGGAAGACGGCAGATACTGAACCATGGGTACAAAGGCATTGCGGAAAATGTGGCGGAACATGATAGTATTGCCGCTGGCACCCTTGGCACGAGCCAGACGCACATAATCCTTATTACTCTCATCTACCATGTAACGGCGCAGCCACATGGCATAGTATGCAATATTACCCAGCGCCATGGAAAAGACAGGCAGGATCCAACTCTTCCAGTTGGCCGCATCAAACAGCAGAGGAATATCCAGAAGCAGAGTGCCATACAGCTGGAACATCAGATAGTACACTGCTGCCGGAACCGCCTGGATAAATACGATGAACAACGTACCCATCTTATCGACCCACTTGCCCTTATAGCGGGCCATCATGGTGCCCAGAGGGATACCAAGGATCAGTGACACTATGATCGACAGACAGCCCATCTGAATGGAGATGGGAACCTTATCTGCCAAAATTTCGGTTACAGGGACATTGTTGCGATATCCGTGGGACACACCCAGGTCGCCATGAAACAGATTTACAAAGAAACGGCCCAGCTGCACCGGTACCGGATCCAACAGTCCCTGTGCCTCCAGACCTGCCTGGATCTGGGCATCGGTCATCTTATCAAAATTGGGGAAATAACCTTCGATGGGCATCATGCGCATCAGCAGAAATACTACTGAGATGATGATGACCAGCGTGATCAACGAACGGCCGATTCTTTTTGCCAGATATTTGATCATATCTCCAATCCTCCTTGTTCAAATTACATCCTGTGATCGGATTTTATGTCCTTTCTTTTGATAAAGACAGACCCTATCTGCCCTTATCAAAAGAGAGGCATAACGACGAAAAACAAAAAGGCAGGTACGGGAATTCCCCGTACCCGCTTCTTAATTATTATCTCACCAAGTAGGTAAAAAGGCAAGTTGTTTTTGCCCCACTAATACAATAGAGCATTGTTTCCATCCAATTAGTTAGTAGCCCCTGCATTGTACTCGGTCATAGACATGAACTCTTTGTACAGCTTCTGTCCCTTGTAACGCTGGTTAGATACGCCGAAAGGAGCGTTCTGACCTTCCCAGGGATTCAGTTTGGTTACTACGAAGTCGCTGACACTAGTGCCGTAAGGAACCACCAGGGCATGGTCGATCAGGTAAGCCTCAGCCTTAGCGAAAGCGGCATAACGGGCAGCGATATCATCGGTGATAGCTCTGGCGGCGTCTACCAGACGGAAGTACTCTAAAACGGTGTCAGCTGCAGCGGTCTTATCCATGATGGCGGTAGCCATGTAGGAGTATCTGCTGCCTCTGCCGTAAGTGCCATCGTCATTCAGAGGCTGATAGAAAGGATCGGTCCAGGTCTCGGGATCAGCGTAGTCAGCACCCCAGTTGCTCAGCAGCAGCATGTAGTCACAAGAACGACGAACCTTGTTTAAGAAGCCCTCAGAAGGACCAGCCACTACGATGATGTCGATGTAATCCTTGCCCAGAACGTCCTCCAGCTGCTGCTCCAGTACGGTGCTTGCCTTCTCCCAGTCAGAGTCGGTAGGGTTGTAACGAACCAGAACCTTGACAGGGAAAGTAGCGCCTTCCTTCTTCAGTTCAGCCATAGCGGCATCCTTGTATGACTTGGCAGCCTCAGCATCAAAGAAGTCCTTAGCCATGATGTCAGCAAAAGCATCCTGAGCGGTATAGTCCACACCATTTACAGCAGCAAAGCCTTCGGGAGTGATGGTATTCTGAACGTAGGTGTGAGGATCAGCACTCTGACCGGTGGTGATGGCGATGGTAGCCACACGGCTGATGGCGTGCTTGATGGACTTACGGAAGTTTTCGTTGTTCACAGCCAGGATCCAGTTTTCGGGCTCATACTTCTCGTCCACACTGTAACCGGTCATACCCTCGGTGGTGTAGTTCTCGTTCAGCTTGTGCATGTTAAAGTTGAACAGATAGAAGTAGTTGTAGTCGATGGAAGGTCTCTCCATGCTGACCATATCCTTGGTCGCAGGATCGTTCAGCCAGGCATCTACGATATCAGAGTCCAGAGAGGTGTAGTCGATCTCATCTCTCTTAGCCATCTCAGCACCGATGGTGCCGGCTTCGGCATTGTAAGTTCTCTGGATGGTGCCGATGAATACATTGTCAGCATCCCAGTTATTAACATTCTTGGTCATCACCATCTGAACCTGAGGTTCAAACTTGGAGATGTAGTAAGCACCACAGTAATACATGGTGTCAGCGGAAGTACCGAAAGAAGCACCCAGAGTATCCAGCTGAGGACCATAAGCAGGCATGAAGCATACATAGGTCATCATGGACAGGAAGTAAGGAACCTCTTTGCTCAGGGTGTACTGCAGAGTATACTCATCTACAGCCTTTACACCAACTTCAGAGAAATCGATGACATCAGCACCTTCTACACCAGCCTGACCGTTGTAGTAAGCCTCAGCGTTCTTAATAACGCTGAATACCAGGTTGGCAGTACTGCTGGCGTACTCGGGGGTCAGAACATACTTCATGGCATCTACAAAGTCCTGAGCAGTCACATCGGCAACGGCAGCGCCGGTGTGGTCGATCCACTTCTGACCTTCACGCAGTTTGAAAGTCCAGGTCATAGCCTCGTCATCGTAAGTCCACTCGGTAGCCAGACTGGCCTCCAGGTTGCCCTTGTTATCATACTCTAACAGAGTATCGATCACGTTGGCACCGATGGCAAATTCATTGGTAGTACCGGTAGTCAGATAGTTCAGAGTGGTAACCTCGCCGGAATACAGCACACGGTAAGTACCATTCTCTACTACGGTTCTTCCTTCTGATACATCGCCAGGGGCGTTAGTCTCATTGCCGGGATTGGGCTGAGTCTGCTCATTGCCGCCGCAACCGGTCAGCATGGACCGAGCCATGGCCAGACACAGGATCAAAGAAAGCATTTTTTTCATAATAAGTCTCCTCCTTATATGACATCTTGCCCTCACGGGCATCTATGCAAAAAAATGTGCGGTCACATTTTTCAGCAGGCTAGTTAGTAACAGACTTAGCTCGCAAAGCAGGGAGCATTGACGATACCCAGACCGGGAGTCTCGTTCATGCGGATCCAGGGGCCATCAAAGATGGGACCACCCTCGTAAGGATCGATCTGGCACAGGGCCGGACCATCCAGATCCGCTCTGGTGATGATGCCCCTGGCAGCAGCCAGATGAGCGGCAGCACTGACAGAGATCTTACTCTCCAGCATACAACCGATCATGCATTCCACACCGTAGGTCTCAGCGATGGAACAGATCTTCTGGGCCTGATAGATACCTCCTGTCTTCATCAGCTTGATGTTGATCAGGTCAGCAGCTCTGCCCTGGATCAGCTTGATGGCATCCTCCACGGAGAATACACTCTCATCTGCCAGGATCGGCGTGGCCACCTGCCCGGTGACAAACTGCATACCGGCAAAGTCATGGGCGTGTACCGGTTGTTCCACCAGGTCAATATCCAAGCCACGATCTTCCATGGCGCGAATGATGCGGACAGAATCCTTAGGCGTCCATCCCTGGTTGGCATCCACTCGCAGGATCACATCGGGACCAACTGCCTTGCGGATGGCTTCGATACGGGCCACATCCTTCAGGCCTTCCTTGCCTACCTTGACCTTCAGAATGTTGAATCCATCTGCAACAGCTTTCAGACTGTCAGACACCATCTCATCGATGGGATTGACACTGATGGTGATATCCGTCTCAAACTGGGTCTTGCGACCGCCTAGTACCTTGTACAGGGGCTGACCCAGGTTTTTGGCATATAAATCATATATTGCCATATCTACGGCTGCTTTGGCAGAAGTATTCTTCAAAATGCAGCTGTGCAGCCTGGCCATGATACCGTCCAGATTCTCGATCTCCATACCTACCAAAGAAGGGGCGATGAACTCCTCGATGGCGCAGCGGATGGAACCCTTGGTATCGCCAGTGATCACTGCCGTGGGCGGTGCCTCACCAAATCCCACCTGGCCGTCATCGGCGGTGATGCGCACGATCAGGTCATTGACATGATCTACGGTACGCAACGCCGTCTTAAACGGGGTGACTAAGGGAATATTTACTTCTCCAACTTCGATTTTAGCTATCTTCATGGGAAAGTCTTCTTTCTATCAACTATTTCTCAGATCCCTGTCCCCAACGGTCTCTCCGTCAGCCATGAAATCTGTCTTATTGATTTTCGTGATACAACTCCAACGCAATATCTGCCATTAGTCTCTCGTAGGGAGCTACCGCTGTCTCATTGCCGCAGAACACCAGGATGAAAGGCTGTTCTGTAAAAATGATGCCCACATCGTGGGTGATACCGCTGTCCTCGCCGGTCTTGTGAGCGATAGGGACACGACCAGGGATGGTGTGGATGATGAAGGGGATCTTGCTGTTCAAACGCTGATCCTTCATGATGCGGATCATATCAGCGGACGCCTCAGGGCTGACCAGCTGCCCCAGGTACATCTTCTCCAGAAGATCTCCCACTTCGCGGGCGGTGATATAATTCTGGATGCCTCTGGCTGATTTCTCTGCGTCAAACATCTTGCGATTCAGACGAGTGGTGGTATATCCCAGTTCTTCAATGAACTGATTTACATTGTCCTCACCCACGATATCGATGAGGAAATTGGTGGCGCTGTTATCGCTGAGGATAATCATCAGCGTGTACAGATCTTCCACTGTCACCTGCAGCCCCTCATGCATGTAAGTCAGGGCGCCGCAGGAAGGCACACAATCCGCCTTGTGAATAGTCACTGGCTGATCCTTGGACAGGCGGCCCTCTTGGATCTGGCGATACGCCTCTGCCATGATAAACAGCTTGATGACACTGGCCGCCATCATGGGCATCTGGTCCTGATAGCTCAGTTCCTCACCGGTGGACAGATTTTTATAATAAAAACCGATCTTGCCAGGCATCTGTCGCAGTCGGGACAGGATGGAATCTCTCAACACAGAGTTTTTCATGACCACTCACCTCAATTTAAGAAAAAAAATAGCGACATGCCACATCGCATGCCGCACTTTGAAACTTTTCTTATTTCTCATTTAGTATAAAATTTTTTCATGAAAATTGCAAGCACTTTTTGTCTTTAACACGGTAAATTGCCATATATTATCACCACCAGGCAATAACATATGGCAATCTCTTAGAAACATAGGAAATCCATACCATTTCTTACGGTGCATCTGTCAAAAAACTGGTGACCGCATAAAGGGTCTGACCATTGTATACGACTCGGGACCAGCCATTGGATCCGGTTGCCACTCGCTGTACCACCTCGCCATGACGGATGGTGGCAATGACCTGAGAGCCATCCGTAGTAGGCTTGTCGCGAAGGTTGGTGATATCCTTGGCTGTCACCGCGTCAGAAACCGATGTCCAGACGATATTGCGATCCGCTACATCGCTGGGGTCATACTCCGCATCCGTCGTCAGATAGCTGGTCAGGGCATACACCGTCTGACCGTTATAGTCTAGTCTGGACCAACCATTGGACCCGACGCCGGTGCGGGTCACCCACTCTCCATTGCGAATGGTCGCCACCACCTGGGTGCCTTCCGTACCGGGAGCATTGCGCAGGTTGGTCTCTGCTTTGGCTGTCACCTGGTCATTGACTGCCTGATACGTGACTGTTACTACAGATTCTGTGGGCGCTTCTGTCTCAGGCTGTTGTACCTTTTGTTCTTCCTTTTGATACTCTGCCTCTGTCAACAGCAGACTGCTCACCGCATATAAGATCTGACCATTGTATTCCAGACGAGACCATCCCTTGGTGGAAATGCCGGTGCGGTGCACCCACTGACCTCGGGATAACTGAGCTACCACCGTCTCGGATGCCACCGAACTGGGCTCTGTACGCAGATTGGTCACATCCTTGGCTGTCACCAGCTCATCCACATTTGAAAAACTGCTGTCGATGGGTACATCTGTCACCGTATCCCCTGTGGATCCTGCCTTATTCGGATCTTTGGGAGCTGCCGTCTCTTCATAAGCAAAATACGCCACATTTACATCCACGTGAGCGTTGATGCCCGGCACTGTACCCTGACTGGTATACTGCCACATGGCATGTTTCCCATAATAGTTGGAGCGCTCTGTCTTAGGGTAGGGTTCTGTAGGATATTGAGCCACCCAGACGGGATACTCTTCCTGGATACGAGTGATGTCCCAGGACACGCCATCGGTCAGATCTGTCTTGGAAGCATAAAACATGCCTTCATAACCAGCCCTCTCTATCTCCTCCAAAAATGCCAGTGCATGCTCCGTACGCTG
>JAFYLG010000183.1 GCA_017537225.1 Lachnospiraceae bacterium | reverse complement strand
GTATGGAATTGGTGTCTCTGGGGCTCACAACAGTGTGGACGTTGGCATTGGCAGGATATTTTTTTGGACTATTTTATAGAGCGAAGCATAAAAAAATCAAAACCATATCCAATGTAGATCCGTCTGTAGTGGGAACAGGAAGAGAAGAAGGGGGAGTAGCAGAAGAGAAAACAAAACAGGAAATAGAACGGCATGATCACAGACATCTTCCTTGCATGGTGATGCTGGGTTTCCTGCTTCCTATATTGGTATTATATCTGTTATTTTTTGGAGTGCGTCTGATAGGAGTCACTGGATCTATGAATCGGATCGCTGAGGGAGATCTGTGGATCAGCACCTATGCCAGAGAAGGTTTTTTTGAACTGTGCTGGATCGCTGCCATTAATTTTGTGATCTTTACCGTGGTGCGATGGTTCTCATCCCAAGCATCAAAGGGGATGCGTATCCTCATCAGTGGACTGGGAGTAGAGACTATGGCCTTTGTGGCGCTGGCTTTTTCTAAGATGTGGTATTATATCCGAGCCTATGAAAGCTTTACTTTCAAACGTGCTATGTGCTGCTGGCTACTGTTGACCTTGTTGGTGACTTTTGGACTGATGACACTGGAACTGTGGAAGAAGAAAATCAAGGGGATCAAGTGGGGCGTATGGTTTGGTAGTGTGACATTTCTGCTGATGGCCTACAGTAATATGCCTGCCTGGGCACCGTAGAAATGGAGCACTACTGGAGGGAGTGTTGATCATGATAAAACGCATGTGGGACTTTTATTTGTCGCCAAAGATGGGGTGGATCATTTACGGATCGTTCGCAGGATGTTTATTTCCGGCGGGGGCAGCCCAAGGAGTAGCTACCGTATTTTGGGTTTTTTGCATGGATCTGGCTGCGGTCCGTTCTGCGTTACTTCTTTGTCTAAAAGACAAAAGGCAGGAGGCACATTGGCAGAGAGGATTTTGGATCGGGCTGCTTTGGTGGATGCTCTTTGTGTGGTCTTGGAGTGTGGCTGGCAACAATGCATTTACGCTATGGACATTTCCTGTAACGGCATGGACAGATCTGGATGGATTGATGTTTGTAAGGTGAGAGGGAAAGGAAGGGAAAAGGAGTGCAGAAGAAAAGAATCGTGCTGGGTTTGATAGTGTTAGCCTTATTAGTGATGTTAATGAGCTGTGGAGGGTATCGTCAACGTCAGAAACGCATAGAGCATTATCTGCAAGTAAATTTGAGCATGGGAATATGGGAGGCTTTTTACGACGATCACGGAGGTTTTCATGGAGATGGTTCAACCTATGGAGAGATTCGATTTTATGGACGGACGGCGGATAAGATTCGTAAAGAGATAGAATCCAGTGATGTTTGGGAACCGCTGTCATTACCGGAACCGCTGGATCGAATCGTACAGGAATATCATCTGGGAGGCGCGGTTCGTGGAACGTTATCTGAGAAGATTCCGATTCCGGAAGAAGGGAAGGGCTATTGGTGTTTTCTGGATCGGGATGATTTTCATAACGGTGTGGGAGAACTGTACAACTATGAAGCTTTAGAACAGATGAAACGTCATGGTTCCTTCTTCGTTCCGTTCAATTTTGTGCTGGCGATCTATGATGCAGAACACGATGTGATTTATTGCTATCAGCATGATATTTAAGGGAGCAAGAGGCATCACTTAATATAGCGCGATGCCCAGTCGCCAAAACAACCAGGAAAATAAGACTACCTGCAGTACAAACAGAACAGGTACCGTAAGGAAAAACTTGGCTTTCTTCGTCTTATGGTGGAAGAGGATCATACCCCACAGAGCGCCGGGAGCTCCGCCGAAAAGAGCAGCCAGCAATAATCTTTTTTCAGGGATACGCCATTTGTCTTTGATGGCTCGACGTTTGTCGATACCATACATGGCGAAGGCTACCAGATTGGCAAGCACCAGATATGACAGAAAAATAGTTTGCAAAAGAGTCATGTAAATACCTCACGAGAAAAGGAGTTTGTATGAAAAAGAGAACGATTGTATTGATCTTGGTAGCAGTGGTCGTTTACATTTTGGTCGGACGCGATGCAGGGATCAAATATCGCCTGGGGAAGGACTTACAGTTGGATCTATTTTTAGGAAAGATCACCACGTATTTTGATAATCACGCTCATGTGTGGCACAATGATGGTGCCACTGTCGCTGTGTTGCGATTTTCAGAAAAGAATGCAGAGCATCTGGAAAAAGCATTGGAGCAGAGCCTTGTCTGGAGTAGAACCCCGATGTCAGAGGAGTTTTATCATGTTGCTTATGAGAGGTCACATACTTGGGCGGAACCGGAACTTTTTGTGGATATGGCAAAGTTGCCGGAGATCACCAATGGCTATTGGTTTTTTGTAGACCAGGATATCCACGGCAATGGGACTTTAGTATATGGACAAAAGGCGTTGGAACAGTTAGGGTTATATCCGCTCACTGGTGAAATAGATTTACCTGGTCGTTACGCATTGGCCCTGTATGATTTGGATACCCATACGCTCTATTATTTCCAGAGGAATCTGTAAGAGAGCGTTGGAGTTTTGCAGAATTCAGTAGAAGTCTATCGAATCCTATGGCAAGCTATCGATATCAATGTTTGGGGAGGCCTAGCGTCCACACTCTAAAAAGATCTGTCCCAGATCCTCCAAAATATCACTGGGCAGCATACCCATCATGGACCTGCGGTTGGCACATCTGTCGGCTGCACTGCCGTGGAGCCATACGCCACAGAGGGCGGCATCCAGAGGAGATAGTCCCTGGGCAGCCAGTCCGGCGATGATGCCGGTGAGGATATCACCGCTGCCGCCACGGGCCAGAGCGGCATTACCGGTGTGATTTTCATAGAGCGTGCCGTCAGGGGAGGCGATCACGGTACGGTGCCCTTTTAATACGACGATACATCCTGTCTTGGTAGCAAAATCCAATGCTACTGAGGCGGGATTTTCTTTGATGTGGGTCACAGTAAGGCCTGTTAGCTTTGCCATCTCGCCGGGATGGGGCGTGATGACCAGTCGATCAGCGCAGGAAGAAATCTCCTCTAAGAAAGAGGTCCCTTGTGTTGCCAGACTGCACAGCCCACCGGCATCCAGCACGATAGTGCCCTTGGCATACTGTAAAACGGTCAGCATTTCCTGGAGAGTCTCCAGGCTTTCTTTTTTGCCGCAGCCTGCAGCGCAGACGGTGGCTTTGCGCAGCTTCTCCAGCAAGGCAGAGCGAGTTTGCAGGGGGTGATGAGCAGTGGCCTGAGAGAGAAAGGTATCAGTTGTTACTGGTAGGAAGGTGGCTTCCAGGATCTGTCCTGCCACGCTGGAAATCACCGTTTCCGAAGCGGCCAGTGTTACTAAGCCGGCACCACTGCGTAGCGCACCCATGGTGCATAATGCTGCCGCACCGCGATACTCTTCACAGCCGCAGATGGCCAGCACAGAACCGTAGATCCCCTTGTGAGACTCGGGATCTCTTACAGGGATCCGCTCCCAGACCATATCTGATGTAATTACGATAGGATCGTGTATACTCATACCACATACCTCCAGCCGGTTGCTTGATCACCACATATCATACCACAGAGCATTGACCTGCTACAACTGATATTTTGTCGAGGCGATTCGTTGTTTTTTATTTCGTTCTGTGAAAGATAGTTGTATTCGTGCGGTGTGTACATCCGGTGTGAGGCCTTTGCGAACGTCGGTACTTGGCGAGCAGGTCTGCGTAGCGGGCCTGAGAGCCTTACGTACCGCTACGAGAGCAACGGAGCGAGAGCGTCCTCACAAAAGATAGTCACTCCACATAGCGTCCCTTCTACAGAATGCCCCAAATAAAAAACACTTGCAAATTCTTTGACACTGTGATATGCTAAAGCCTAAGTTGTGTTTCCGGACACAGATAAAAACCCCATGAGGAGGAACCGACTATGTTTTCTTTTGAAGAAGTAATGAACTTTGACCCTGAAGTGGCTCAGGCGATGGATCAGGAGCTGAACCGTCAGCGTCAGAATATTGAACTGATCGCATCTGAAAATCTGGTAAGCCCCGCCGTTATGGCCGCTATGGGCAGTCATTTGACCAATAAGTATGCCGAAGGTTATCCCGGCAAGCGCTATTACGGTGGTTGTGAGCATGTGGACGTGGTAGAGACTCTGGCTATCGAGCGTGCCAAGGAGCTGTTTGGATGCGGTTATGCCAATGTACAGCCTCACTCCGGTGCACAGGCTAATCTGGCTGTATATTTTGCTATGTGCAAGCCTGGTGACACCATCATGGGCATGAGCTTGGATATGGGTGGTCATCTGACCCATGGTTCCCCGGTAAATATGTCTGGTGCTCATTATAATTTTGTTTCTTACGGTGTCAATGCTGATGGCTATATCGATTATGATAAGGTACTGGAGATCGCCAAGGAATGCCAGCCTAAGCTGATCGTAGCCGGTGCCAGCGCATATCCCAGAGCCATTGATTTCAAAAAGTTCCGTGAGATCGCTGATGAGGTGGGTGCCTACCTGATGGTGGATATG
>JAFYLG010000017.1 GCA_017537225.1 Lachnospiraceae bacterium | reverse complement strand
GAACCAGCTGGGTCTGACCGATATGCTGAGCTAAACGTGCTTCACGGATATTTGCGCCGATGCAGATGTTCTCGTCGTTGCGGATGCTATCTTCCATGACTACCTCCCGATGTAGAATTTACCGTTCGGAACTGTATAAGTTCTTGATACTATATTAGAGAGAAAAAGTCAAGGGGTGGGACTGGATTTGGATCGAAAGCCGTGAATTTATCCATTTTCCAAGGATATTTGGATAGAAAAAGGGGTAGAGTTTTTATGTTAAGATGTTGAGTTTACCTTGGGTTTATGCTATGATGATACAACGTAAAAGCTACGCTTGGTTTTGTATAAGGAGGACGATTTGAATTTAGATTGGAAACAGATCCGTCAATGGGTCATAATCATCGCCAGTGGTATCATACTTTATTGGGGATTGGAGCATCTGGAGGTGATCAGTAAGGTGGTAGGAAATGTGATCAGTATGCTGTCACCGTTTTTGATCGGTGCAGCCGTAGCATTTATTTTACGCCGCCCGTTGGCACGGATCGAAGGATTTTTACTGAAATTAAGCGAATATAAAGAATTTGCTTTTCTGAAAAGTGTGAGCCGGATCCTGGCCATCATTTTCACATTTCTGCTGTTTGTGGCAGCCATGATCCTGGTGATTTTTTTGGTGGTGCCGGAATTTGTCAATGCATTGATGATGTTGGTAGCCAGTGTAGAACAGTTTGTGAAGCAGCTGCAGACCAATCCTCAGGAGTGGGGATTTGTCAGCGAACAGTTGGCAGCCTGGATCGGCGAGATGAAGCTTGATTGGGTACAGATCGCCAATGATCTGAAAAACTGGCTCATCAGTGGAGCCGAAACAGTACTGGATGGTACGGTAAACGTAGTCAGCTCTGTGGTGTCCGGTGTGACGACTACGGTCATGGCCCTGATTTTTACTATCTATTTATTGTTGCAAAAGGAAACGTTAGCAAGACAGTTCAAAAAACTGATCCATGCGATCCTGCCAAACAAAAAAGCAGAGTCTCTGCTGGAGATCCTTGCCATGACAGGAGATACGTTTTCTAATTTCTTTTCCGGACAGATCCTGGAAGCAGCCATATTAGGGACTATGTTTTTTGTTGCCATGACATTGTTTGCGTTCCCTCACGCACTAGTCATCAGTGTGCTGATCGGTGTGATGGCTTTGATTCCCATTTTTGGTGCTTTTATCGGCTGTGCTGTGGGTGTTTTCCTGATCCTGATGGTGGATCCCATGCAGGCACTGTGGTTCGTAGCGTTATTCCTGGTGCTGCAGCAGATCGAGGGTAATCTGATCTATCCTAAAGTGGTGGGTAATTCCGTGGGTCTACCCTCTATCTGGGTATTGCTGGCTGTTACGGTAGGTGGTAGTGCCATGGGTGTGATGGGCATGATTTTGTTTATTCCCGGATTTTCTGTGATCTATAAACTTCTGGCCAGATGGACAGATCGTCGTCTCAAGGAAAAGAAAATCAGTCAATAAAAGAAACAAAGAAGAAAGATAGATTTTTAAATGTAAAGCCTGAAGGGATATCCTTCGGGCTTTTACTATTCAAAATTAAATGGTAAAATGCAATCATTTCCTTGAGCATCTATTAAAAATATGCTACACTGAATAAAATATCTGCGAATATTTTAGCAGATAGTGATCGAAGGAATCAAAGGAGATACCAGAGATGAACGGAAACTACCGTATCGGTGACCGGGTATTTGGAAACTGGGTCATCATAAGTGAGATCGGCAAGGGCAGTTTTGGCAAGGTATATGTGGTGGGGCACGAGGACGACCAGAGTATTACTGCGGCCCTGAAGGTGATCACTGTACCACAGGATGAGGCAGAAGTCCGTATGGCAGCCAACGAAGGCATGGACTATGCAGAGCTGAGTCAGCATTTTTATGGCATGGTGCAGGAAATCGAAAATGAATTTAAGCTGCAGTTTAAGGTAAAAGGCAGCGGTCATGTGGTGGCCTATGAGGATCATAAGGTGGAGAATCATAAAGATGCCTTTGGCAGAGAATTGCTGGGATGGGATATCCTGATCCGCATGGAACTGCTGACACCACTGTTGACATGGGCCTATGAGCATCCCATGACCCGTGGGGATATCATCCGTCTGGGCATCCATATGTGTAAGGCGTTGGAAGCTTGCCAGATCCATGGCATTTTGCACCGCGACATCAAGCCTGAGAATATTTTTGTATCAGCTACCGGTGATTATAAGCTGGGTGATTTTGGTGTAGCCAGAACCATGGAAAAGACGATTTCCAACATGTCCAAAAAGGGAACCTACAACTACATGGCTCCCGAGGTATATAAGGGACTGGACTGCAATTTTAAGGCAGATATCTACTCCGTAGGTATCGTGATGTATCGTCTGCTGAATCGCAACCGATTCCCCTTCCTGCCCTCGGCTCCTCAGCCGGTGACCATGCGGGATCGTGAGCAGGCATTGGCCCGTCGTATGAAGGGAGAGCGTCTGCCTCTGCCGCTCTATGCTCAGGATCGTCTGGGTGAGATCGTCTGCAAGGCAGCAAGTTATGATCCGGCCGGACGTCATGCCAATGCTACAGAGATGCGTCGTGAGTTGGAAGAAGCTCTGCGCTTTGAGAAGGATGAGAGAACCATCTATCCCGATGCCGAGGATTTAAGAAAGCGTCAGGATGTGGACCGTATGTCCCGCTCTGTGGATCCCAGTGCCACTCCTCGTATGAGCGATCGCACCGTACATATGAATCAGTTTGACAATACCGGCTGGGGCGACGATACAGCGGATGATACGGCTGACAAGACGGCCTCCGGTTGGGGCGCCAGAGGTGGTTTTGCCACTGAAGAGTGCACCGCATCGGAGAACGCATATTTTAGAACGAGTTCTGTCAGAACCCAGGAAAACACAGAAGAACCGGAAGAGATGACCAGCAGCACCGTATCTGCATGGTCTCATAAGACTCCTTCGGGACAGGCTGCTTCCATGGAAGACAGAAAGCAGGCCATGGCGGAAGAGGCCCATATTGCTATGAATAAGGCCAAGTCCGGTGCTATGGGTGAGGCTCTGGATTCTGCAAGAAAGGCGTCCAGAGAGGCCAAAGAAGCTGCCAAACTGGCCAAGCAGGAGCGTGAAAAACAAAAAGCAAACCGCCCTGCCCGCAATGAACAGGAGGCCCAGGAAGCTTATGAACGTGCTTGCCGAGAAAAAAATGCTAAGGCGGCAGAACGTCAGGCGTTGGAAAATATGGCCATTACGGACCCTGTATTGAAATCGGAGATGATGCGGGATGCCGCCAAGGCTGAGATGGAGGCCGTGGTTCGCGTCAACGATACCAAGCGTGTTTTGGATGAGTTCCGCCAGAAGCGTTTGGAGGAAGAAGAAGCCAAGCGTCAGGAAGAGTTGAAGCGCAAGCAGGAAGAAGCCCGTGCTGAGGCTGAACGCAAACGCAAAAAAGACGAAGCAGATCGGAAACGTCAAGAAAAGAAGCGCAAAGCGGAAGGAAAAACTTTTAACCGATGGAAAGATAGTTTTTTTGATCAACCAGGTATGAAGTTTCTCACATTCTTGATGGGGCTTATGCTGCTTGGATTTGTTGCTGTGAGCATTTATGGCTCTGTTCAAGAAAAAAAGAATAGTGAGATGGTAGATCTGCTAGCTGCTGTTGCCGATGATAATTGGAATAGGATCTATGATTCCCTGGATGTGGAAGGAGAGTTGGATTATCGTACATCTTCTCTGGAGGAGATCGGTCAGGTTCTAAAAGGAGCTGGATTCCAGTTTTGGACGGATGAGACTGGTGTCCGCTCTGATGAGGTTTATATCAGCAACTCTGATTATGGTTCTGCTTCGCTCACCGCAGAGTCAGGAGAGATGTTATCTGACGAATACTATCAGGTGACAGTGTGGAATTATGGCAGTGGCAAACGTTCTGTCGAATTCGATTTTGATACAAGTCTGTATAATGATCTGCAAAATAAGGGTGAAGTTCCTGTGTTCCTGCCAGATGAATATACGTTCAGAGTAACACCAGCTTCTGAATATGGTATTTATAAAGATATGATCAAATGGGCACAGAATCATGAGTCCCTCGAATCGTTACAGTCAGGGGAATGGATTATACGCGCTTATGGTAATTATGATGGCAGTGAAGTTACTTTTATCATGAAGAACGAGGATCAGGATAAATATCTTCTTCTGGCATTTGCACAGACAGAGGAAGATAGTGAACATAGACTGAAGGAAGTAAAGATCGAGTTTCCTGAGGAACCTGAGTTGCCTTGGTATAACTATCAGAAGAAATGAGTAATAAGGAGACCGAACCATGAACGGAAACTACCAAATCGGTGACGTGGTTTTTGGAAACTGGGTCATCAAAGAAAAAATAGGAGAAGGAAGCTTTGGCAAGGTATTTGGTATTGAACGAAACGACTTTGGCCATACCTACAAAGCGGCTCTCAAAGTGATCACGGTGCCTCAGAATGAGGCAGAGCTGCAGATGGCTTTAGATGAGGGCATGGACGAGGAGGATCTGACCCAGCACTTTTACAGTGCAGTGGAGGAGATCGTTCAGGAGTTTTATTTGATGTCCAAGGTAAAGGGTAGCAGCCATGTGGTGGGCTACGAGGATCACACGGTGATCCCTCACACCCAGGGCGTTGGCTGGGATATCTTGATTCGTATGGAGCGTCTGACTCCTCTGCTGACCTGGGCGTTTGAACATCCCATGTCTCGCAGAGATATCATTCAGCTGGGCATTCATATGTGCAGTGCTCTGGAATTGTGCCAAAAACATCAGATCCTGCATCGTGATATTAAGCCGGAGAATATTTTTGTATCCGACAGCGGCGATTATAAACTGGGCGATTTTGGCGTGGCCCGCACCATGGAAAAGACCATGTCCGGCATGTCCAAAAAGGGTACGTACAACTATATGGCTCCTGAGGTGTACAAGGGAGAAGAGTATGGTTTCCGTGCTGACATGTACTCTGTAGGTATCGTACTGTATCGTCTGCTTAACCACAATCGCATTCCTTTCCTGCCGCCTGCACCGGAGCGTGTTACCATGCGTGACCGTGAGAATGCATTGAATCGTCGTATCCAGGGAGAGGAGCTTCCTCTGCCTTGTTATGCTCAGGATACCTTGGGACAGATCGTCTGCAAGGCTGCTGCGCCTGTACCTGCAGATCGTTATGAAAGCCCTGCCCAGATGCGCAAGGTGTTGGAAGATATGTTGCTCCAGGAAAAGGGGGTCACTCCGGTTTATCCCGACGCCAAGGATCAGAAGAAGCGTCAGGATGCTTCCAAGAGTGTAGAGCGAAGTGTGAATACCAGTGCCACGCCCAATATGAGCGTGACTCCTAATATGAGTGATGTTCAGCACAAAGCGTCTGCACCTAAGATGCAGGCAGTTCCTCAGCAGTCTGCAACAGAGGAAGAGGTTTGGGATGATGAGACTGAGAAGACATCGTCCGCCTTTGATCCTCGTCGTAAAGATTCTGGCAAGAGCATAAAGATGCCTGAAGGTAAGGATGTGAAGAAGTCTCAGCCAAATGTAGAAGAAGATGATGACGACAAGACAGTATCTGCTTTTGCTGCGACAAAAAAGAAGTCTGTTGCTGCAAATACCGCGGTAAAACCTGCCAAAAAGAAGTCTCCTTTGCCCTTGATTTTGATCGCGTTGGTGGCTGTTATTGGTATAGTGGCCGTGTTTGCGTTAGGTGGAGGTGGCGATAAGCCTTCTTCCAATCAGGGTGGCAGCAGCAACGATCAGATCAGTGCAGAAGATTTGACCATGCTGGATTACTGGTTCTACGCAGTTGATAATATTTGGAATAAATATATAGAGTCGCTTGCGATTTCGGAAAATGCTGGATTGGATTATTCAACAAATTCTTTCGAAG
>JAFYLG010000182.1 GCA_017537225.1 Lachnospiraceae bacterium | reverse complement strand
CCACACTGTTGCTATGTTTGTCCAAAGCAGGAGCATACACAGCGATACCCATATGGCGAGGGATCACACCCATGATACCGCCACCCACGCCACTCTTGGCAGGAAAGCCCACCTGCAGGGCAAATTCACCGGAACCATCGTACATACCACAGGTAGCCATGGTGGCATTGACATGGCGGGCATATCTGGCAGGAAAATGACACTGACCAGTGCGGGGATCTATGCCAGGATGCGCCAGGATCAAAGCGATATTGGCCAGATCCTTGCATGTCACCAAAATAGAACATGCCTTAAAATAACAGTCCAGGATCTCCTCCACCGGATCATGAATCATGCCATAAGCCTTTAACATATATGCCAGCGCCCGGTTCTTATTGCCGGTCGCCTTCTCCGAAGCATAGACCGCTTCATCGATCTGCAGAGAAGGATTTCCCGCCAGTCGACGAGCCAGATCCAGCAAACGGAAAAATTTCTCTTCGTAGGTATCCCCCTGGATCAGGGTGCACAGCGCAATGGCGCCGGTATTGATCATGGGATTGATATGAGCGCCCGTCAACGCCTGATCACTGTAATTAAAGGCATCAAAAGGCTTGCCCGTGGCCTCTACGCCCACCAGTTCACGGACCTGATCTATGCCGCTATCCATGATAGCTTGCAACAGCAATAAAGGCTTGACCACACTCTGCATGGTAAAAGGCATCTGATGATCTCCGGCATAAATATCTGCATATCCACCAGCACTACTTTCCGTGCGATTCTCCGGATCCTCTTCCAAAATGAGATAGATCCCCAGCCTGTCCGGATCCACGCTGGCCAACTCTGGAATATACGTAGCCACATGACCCCAGGCCGTGTAAGGCCGACATTCTTCAATCATCTTCTCCAGCATTTCTTTCATTGGCACTATCCCCCTGACTTTCTACCAAAAATATACCACATTATCCCCATACTGGCAACATGCTACGCCATTTCCATCTAGAATACGTTCCCTCTTTCATCCTATCCATTTGCAGCATCCTATTGCTTGAAGGGGCCTCCTTTTTACGTGCAAAAAGGGAATTTTATAAGATGTGTGTACCTCTGTGCATGCCTGTGCAGGAGCCCAGGCGATCTTAGACGGTAGATTTTTGTGTTAATGGCTCGCTTGCACTTGTCTGAGCAACGCGAGTTTGTGCATAGAGAGCCATTGCTTTTAACAAAAAGATAGCGTCTTAGATCCCCTGCGCTCCGAACCCTAGCATGCACAGAGGTACACACATCTATCAACACACTCCCTTTTTGTACGTAAAAAGCCCCCGACCTTACGATCGGGGGCTCAATTTCAATTTACGAAACCGTAAGTTCAGAGATTAGATCTCCTTCTTAACGGTCTCAGCCATGATATAACCATAGGACAGAGCAGCGTCGAAGCCCATGCCGTACTGCTTCAGATCCTTCTCTTCTACGGAACCGCAAACGTCACCGGCAGCGTACAGACCAGGGATAGGCTGTCTGTCAGCGTTCAGAACGTGAGCATCGGTATCGATAGCCAGACCAGCAGTGGTCAGATAGAAGGTAGGATCTACCTGGATCATCCAGATACCTTCGCGGGTATCGATGTAAGGACATCTTGCACGGCCCCACTTATCAACAGCCTTAGCGTCGCCAGCCAGGTAAGCCAGAGCAGCCGCGTTGTTGTCATCGATGGAAGCCTGCAGGTTAGGCAGGTTGCAAGCCTTGGAAGCAGCCTCTACGGAGTCGTAATGAACAGCCTCGCCCTTCTCGAACATAGCCATGTAGGTATCAAAACCGTAAGACTCGGAATCACGCAGCTGGATAGCGGAAGCCTCGTCAAATACATAGTAGAATACATCGCCGTTGTTAGGATCCAGCTTAGCCTTAGCCATAGCGTAGTGGTTATCAGAGATGATGTTGCCGAAGCTATCACCGTTGATATTTACCATGATACCAGGAGCGGTAGTATGGATGAAGGCCAGTTCGAATTTGCTCTTGTAAGAGGACAGGTAAGCAGGCAGAGCACGACCGGCGCACTCTACGAAACCGCCAGCTTCCAGACCCAGCTTGATACCGTCACCGGTAGAAGCAGAAGCGCAGTTGAAGAAGTAGTCAGCATGAGTAGGATTGTACTGCTTCAGCATCTCGTAGTTCTTAGCAAAACCACCGGAAGCCAGACATACACACTTAGCCTTAATGGTGTACTCAGTGCCATTCTCGCCTACAGCGTGAACGCCATTGAACTTACCGTTCTCATCCTTCAGCAGCTTATCTACGGAAGTGGAGTAAATGATCTTACCCTTTTCGTACTTGTCTACTCTCTGAGCCAGGAACATCATAGCATAACCAGCGCCGCCTTCGTAGCAGCCGGGAGCCATGTAAACGGTGTTGAAACCGTATGCATTGGCACTTTCAAAAGTACCGATGGTGTTGAAACCGATACCGATGCTGTTCATCCAGTCCAGAACCAGACCAGCAGCAGTGTACTGAGCTCTCTGATAGTGCATAGGCAGGTTGTTAGGATCGTAGCCTTCTACGTCCTTTCTGTGGTACTGAGTTCTACCCTGCCAGAACTGGATTACCTTATCAACGGAACCAAAACTGGAACCGGGGAATTCACCGGCAACGTCCCACTTGGACTGCAGTTCAGAACCACCGGTAGCGAAACCACCGTAAGTCATAGCCATGGAACCACCGGGGATATCTCTCTTCTCTACTACGGTTACAGCATAACCGGCTTCCAGCAGACGAACAGCAGCTACCAGACCGGAAGTACCGCCACCCATGATAACAACGTCGGTCTCTTCCTCAACGGAACCGCCAACGATCTCTCTCTTGATCTCGGTGGAGAAAGCAGCTACGTCGTAGCCAGCCAGCTCCAGAGCTTCGGTAACGGCAGCCTTAATGGCCATGGAGGTGATGGAAGTACCACGCAGGTTGGGAACGTTTACGCTCTGGTTAGCAACGAGAGCCTTGGGGATACGTGCGCAAGCGAAGTTACCGATACCCATGGTCTCTTCGTGCTGCAGAACTTCACAAGCTGCGATCTTGCCATCAAACAGAGTGGTGGCAACATATACCCAGCTCTCATGACCCAGTGCTCTGGTAACGTACTTACCATCGCCGCCCTTCTTTACAGGGGCCTCGGTCTCAGCAGGGGTAGTCTCAGGAGCCTTAGTCTCAAGAGGCTTGGTCTCAAGAGGCTTGGTAGTCTCAGGAGCAGCAGTGGTGGTCTCGGCAGGAGCGCCGCAACCCATCAGGCCTACTACAGCAACGCTGGCAGCAGCACCCTTCAGAAAATCTCTTCTGGAAATTCTTCTCATTTTGGTTTTCCTCCTAATACATATATGTATTAAAAAATGATTTATCTAGGCTGACCTATTCAGCCTGTTACTTCCCTATCATATACCAAGTGTTAAATTTTTGGAAATCGAATTTTTTCTTTCATTGATAAAAAATATTTATATATTATTGCGTTTTCCCAGTACGCCTGCTATAATTAGTGGTATGAAAAATCGACTAAAATCCTTGATTTTCCTTGCTTTTGCAAATCAAATTCGATTTTAACTGCCATCTTTCCCACCCTCGTCACCTCTTACAAAGGAGGATATTTCCATGACTTTATACCAGTTGGAATGCTTCATTCAGGTAGCCGAACAGCTCAGCTTTGTCCGTGCCGCTCAGATCATGTGTATCTCTCAGCCAGCCATCACCTACCAGATCCAGACTTTGGAAAAAGAGATCGATGTGACTTTGATTGAGAGAAACACCCGACGCTGCCGTCTGACTCCTGCCGGTCAGGCCTTTTATCAAGATGCCGTTCAGCTCCATTCTTACTATCAGCAGGCCGTACAAAAAGCCCAGGATATCAGCCGTGCCAACCGTGCTCATCTTCGGGTCGGCATCCGCAAACTATTTGACTATGACCGTATGGCACAGCTGGTGACACAATTTTATGTGAAGTATCCCCACGCCAAGGTTGACATATTGCCTCAAAATGACGCTACCCCCCTGGATGACCTGCGATCCGGCCGTGTCGATATTGGTTTTTTCTACAGCAGTGAATACACGGAGGCCTCCGATATATCATTCAAAACTCTTTATGAATTGCACTACTATGTATTGATGAATCCTGCCGACCCCCTGGCCAGCCGCAAAAGTTTACAATTGTCTGACCTAAAAGGAAAGGCTATCGCCACAGCAGGCAGCACCTCCAACCTGTTGTCTGCCACTCAGGGACCTACCCTGGCCGAACTAAAAAAAGCCGGTGCAGACATCAGCCATTCTGCTCCCAGCTTTGAAAGTGCACTGATCATGATCCGTGCCGGTACTGCCATGCTGATCCTTCCCATGCTGCCATTTACCGTGGTTCCGGGCATGGTCAAGATCCCCCTCTTGGGCTGTCCTACGGTTCAGATGCAGATCGGATGGATGAAACGAGACACCCGTTTGGAAGTTCCGGACTTCGTCGAAATCGCCAAAAATCTATATAAAACTTTGTAATATTTTTTGTTGATTTTTACTTAACAAAAGAAAAAGAGCGTCCCATGACAGCATCTGTCATCGGTACGCTCTTTTTGTGTGCGGACTGTGGGACTCGAACCCATACCCCTCGCGAGACAGGAACCTAAATCCTGCGCGTCTGCCAATTCCGCCAAGTCCGCCTGTGTGCTATTTATGTCTGGATATGAAAAAAGAAGCACTTCTGTGCTTCTGTATAATCTTCGTGAGCCATCGGGGACTCGAACCCCGGACAACTTGATTAAAAGTCAAGTGCTCTACCGCCTGAGCTAATGGCCCATAGTGACTGGGCTAGCTGGATTCGAACCAGCGAATGCAGGAGTCAAAGTCCTGTGCCTTACCGCTTGGCGATAGCCCAAAGACATGAAAAAAGGGTGGGTAAAGGGATTCGAACCCTTGACCTCCAGAGCCACAATCTGGCGCGCTAACCAACTGCGCCATACCCACCATGATAACCTGCGTTCGCAAAGCTTTGCCAATCCTCTTTTGCATCTGTGGCTGATACAAAAGCGGGTGATGGGAATCGAACCCACGTATCTAGCTTGGAAGGCTAGTGTTCTACCATTGAACTACACCCGCGTGCGCTGAAAATTTGTCGTTCTCAGTGACGCATGGAGTATTATATCCTATCCTTTGCAAATTGTCAACAGGTTTTTTAAACTTTTTTCTTTCTTTTACGTTCCGCCTTGCCTGCCTTTTCAAGCTATAGCGACCGCACGTTTCCTTACAGATATCTCTATAGATAGCACACGGTAAAATGAGCCTCTCCCTGGCGGTCGATATCCATCATCACGTAAGAAGGTTTGCGATCCTCCTGGCGGGGCAGGTTGATACTGCCGGGATTGACCAGAGTCACACCCTCCTGGCGATCAATGACCGGGCGATGGATGTGGCCATAAAAGGCCAGCGTACATCCCCTCTGTCTGGCTGTCTCTGCCAGCATCTGCGTACCAAAGGACACACGATAATAGTGCCCGTGGCATAACAGTGCCTTGTACTTGCCGATCTGGATCTCCTGCTCTCTGGGCAGGGTGGTATAGAAGTCATTGTTGCCTGCCACTGCATAAAATGGACAGTCAATGGCCTCTTCGATCTCATCCTCGGTTCCTTCTGTATCACCCAGGTGGATCACCATATCCACCGGCTTTACTTTTTCATAGACGGTGAGAAAATTACCCATCCGTCCATGGTTGTCGCTGACAACAAGTATTCTCATCCTTCCAGCTCCTCAAAATATACAGCCAGTTTGCGTTTCATAGCTCGCAGTGCCTTGCCTCTGTGGCTCACCGCATTCTTCTGCTCCGCCGTCAGCTCGGCAGTGGTAGCACGAAACTCGGGCACGTAGAAAATAGGATCATAACCAAAACCACCCTCGCCGGCAGCCTGATGAGCAATAGTACCCTCGATGGTACCCTCAGTCGTCAGCACTCTGCCGTCGGGCAGTGCTGCCGCGATGACACTGACGAAGCGGGCAGTACGCTCCTCCTCTTTGGCATGTACCAGCTTGCGGATGATGGCAGCATTTTTGATCTCATAAGGAGTATCCTCTCCCATATAGCGGGCAGAATATACACCGGGCTGCTTGTCCAGATAATCCACCTCCAGACCGGAATCATCAGCCAACACAATGGCATCCGGGATGCAGGCATGGACAGCCTTGGCCTTGATAATGGCATTCTCCTCAAAAGTCACACCATCTTCCACCACATCAATATCGATGCCGGCCTCCTTCATGGAAAGCACCTCTGCATTTAAATCCGCCAGGATCATGCGGATCTCTTTCATCTTACCGGCATTGCCGGTGGCAAATACGATCTTCATACTATTATTTCTCCTGCTGTCCCTCAGGTCTGGGGCGTTTGGGGGGCTTAGGACCCATATACTGGTACAGATAAGTCTTCATCATACCGTTGTAGATCTTACGGTTCTTGTCGGCCTTGCGACCCATATACTTCTCAGTATCCTCGTAGGACGTAATGATATAGGCAGACCAGCTGTCCAGGGCGGCATAGCGCTCACCCAGCTGACGGTAGATCTCCGGCAAAGTCTCCTTGTCCTCCAGACGCTCACCATAGGGAGGATTGGTAACGATAAAACCATACTTCTTAGGATGGCTCAACTTTTCTACCGGACGCTGCTGGAAGTGGATCATGTGGTCCACACCGGCCTCACGGGCATTCTCACGGGCTGCGGCGACTACTTCGCCGTCGATGTCATAACCCTGAATATCCACTTTCACCGTATCATCCATCAGATCGGAAGCTTCATTGACAGCCTCATACCAGCCTTTTTTGGGGATCATGTTTGTCCAGTTCTCTGCCAGGAAAGAACGGTTCATACCGGGAGCCATGTTGGCAGCGATCATGGCTGCCTCAATGGGGAAAGTACCACTGCCACAGAAAGGGTCTACCAGGATACGGTCACCCTTCCAGGGAGAATGCAGCAGGATGGCTGCTGCCAGGGTCTCGGTGATAGGGGCCTTACTGGTCAGCAGACGGTAGCCGCGGCGATGCAAAGATTCGCCGGTAGTATCCAGTGTGATGGTCACCTGATCCTTTAACAGGAACACACGCAAGGGATAAGAAGCTCCTGTCTCCGGGAACCAGTTGATATGATACTTAGCCTTCAGACGATCTACGATGGCCTTTTTCGCCAGAGACTGGATGTCAGAAGGGCTAAACAACTTACTCTTGACGGAAGTAGCTTTAGTTACCCAGAACTTACCGTCCATGGGGATATATTCTTCCCAGGGCAGGGCCTTGGTCTTCTCAAAAAACTCATCAAAGGTGTAGGCCTTAAAGGTGCCGATCTTTAACATGATGCGCTCGGTGGTGCGCAAAAACACGTTGGCACGGCAGGCAGCATTCATGTCACCGCGAAATGTCACACGGCCGTCCTCTACCTGAACGATCTCATAGCCCAGATCCTGAATTTCTTTTTTCAATACCGCTTCCATGCCAAAATGGCAGGGAGCGATCCACTCGTACATTTGCATGTAGTTCTCCTTTATATGTGACGGCAGCCCATAGAACCGCCATTGTATTACTTATATTTTATCGCCTGATACGGTTTCTGTCAATCTGGAGATATCTTCATATCCGCCCACAACAGCTGTAGTATCCCATCCCATTTCTCCCAGCCGTCTGGACGCTGCCATGGCAGAGCCTCCCCGCTGACAGTAAAAAACCAGTACCTGGCGGGAAGAAAAATGAGAAAGATTCTCTTCCAGTATCTCATAAGGAATATTCTGAGCACCGCGCACATGCCCCTTCTTGTATGCCTGGGGAGAGCGCAGATCCACCAGGATCGCCTGGGGATGCTCCCGCAAATATTGAAAAAGCCGACTGGCTGCTATGGTTTTCATGACGGCCTCCCGGATCCATCGTTATACCATATTCTATGCAGAAAAAAAGCAGGCGTACTGCCCATTGGCAATACGCCCGCCCTGTCATTGTTGTCCCAAACAGAGATTATCTGTTGTTGTCCTTGGAACAGTTGCGAGAATTGTTCTGAGAGTTGTTCTTGCTGCTGTTCTGGGAGTTGTTCTTGCTGTTATTCTGAGAATTATTCTGGCTGTTGTTGCGAGAATTATTCTGAGAATTATTCTGAGAGTTGTTAGAATAGTTTTCCATCTTGTTGTTGGACATGGTATACCTCCTGGGGAAATAAAATAAGTTACATCCCTAGTATGGTTCGAACCAACATCTTTACACAGGAAACTTCTTCCATTTTTTCATAAATGATCTTTTTGAACCGAATCACCCATGCTACTGACATCCTCAAATCATCGGCGCCTGGAAAACCAGCCCAGGGCAGTGATCACCAGGATCACACCCCAGAAAAAGGGAGAGGTAAGGATCAGAATGGCCAGTTTCATCATGCCAAAGAACAGAGTGAATACAAAGCCCAACACCAACAGTATCAATGCGATGGGGATCAGCTTTAAATACCATTTGTCCAGACGGTACACCTTGCCGTTCATACCAAAGAAACTGCCGCCATCCTGCTGGAAGCCACGACTGTTGTCCTGATGAAAACTGCGGCTGCCGTCTTCTTCATAGGTCTCATGCTGAGCCTCACCATGGTACTCCAGATCCGTATCCCTGCTCTGCCAGGTTTCCAGGATCGTCCTGGCGATCAGACGGGCATCGCCCAAGCCTGCCAAAACTTCTTCTTCGCTCTTGCCGGAAGCCACCTCACTGCTGATATATCCCTCATAAAATCGAATCTGCTCTTGCACTGCCTGATCCGGCATCTCACCGACCAGGGCCGCACGCAGACGCTCCAAAAATTCGTATCGTGTCATATTTCCTCCTTGTCTGCCATAGGCAGGCTATCTCCCGAGCCCCAATAAGTGCTCAGGAATATTGCTATCATTTTAGCATACCCAGCTTTCCAGGTAAAGATTTCATACATGAATTTTTCATGAACTATCTCCATAAAAATTCTAAAACCTCAGAAGATCAAGTTTTTTCCGCAACACCTGTTCTCAGGAATCTCAAAAAAAGATTGTCACCCTTCTTCATAAGTGATAGGATAGAAAAAGATTTAAATACCAACGAATGCAGGAGGTTATCCATATGAAAGTTGTGATCCAACGCGTCAGCCGCGCTCAGGTGACCGTAGACAATGAAGTGATCGGCCAGATCGGCCAGGGATATCTGGTGCTCTTAGGTGTGGCCCAGGGAGATGATAAAGCCACTGCCCAGCGCATCGCCAAGAAACTGTTAGGCCTGCGTATCTTTGCCGACGAAAACGGCAAGACCAATCTGTCCATCAAGGATGTAGGCGGTGAGCTGCTGATCGTATCCCAGTTTACCCTCTGCGCCGATACCAGCCACGGCAATCGCCCCAGCTTTATCACTGCAGGCTCTCCTGCCCTGGCCAATGAGTTGTACGAGTATTTTATCGAACTGTGCAAGCAACAGGTGTCTAAGGTAGAGCATGGAAGCTTTGGTGCAGACATGAAGGTGGAACTGGTCAATGATGGACCGTTTACCATTATCTTAGAGTAACAAATATAAATGCAAACAGCCCCGATGCATTCCACGCTCACCAAATTGCTGAAGCAATTAAGTGTGAGCTTAGGAATGATCGGGGCTTTGTATTTATTGAAGCTGCTCTAAGATAATAGTGGCACTATGTAGGAGAAATGAGCAGAGAAGAT
>JAFYLG010000181.1 GCA_017537225.1 Lachnospiraceae bacterium | reverse complement strand
GCATCATGTACGGCCGCCGTTATAATGACGGCCTCCATCAGGCCATCGAAGCCAAAGAAGGTCTGGAGATCAAACAGGAAAGCCGTACTCTGGCTACCATCACCTATCAGAACTTTTTCCGCATGTATGATAAGCTGTCCGGCATGACCGGCACCGCTAAGACAGAAGAAAAAGAATTCCGTGAGATCTATCATCTGGACGTGGTGGAGATCCCCACCAATCGTCCCGTGATCCGTACCGATCATCCGGATCATGTGTTCCTGACCATGGAGAGCAAGATCCAGGCCATTTTGAAGCAGATTACTGCCTGCTACGAAAAAGGCCAGCCCGTTCTGGTTGGCACTGTTTCCATCGAAAAAAGCGAACAGCTGTCTGCCCGCCTCAAAGCTCTGAATATCCCTCACACCGTCCTCAATGCCAAGAATCACGAGGAAGAGGCCGCCATCGTGGCCCAGGTGGGACGCCCTTATTCCGTCACCATCGCCACCAATATGGCCGGTCGTGGCACCGATATTATCCTGGGTGGCAATCCTGGTACGCCCGAGGAAACTCAGCATGTCAAAAATCTGGGTGGTCTGTTTATCATCGGCACCGAGCGCCATGAGTCCCGCCGTATCGACAATCAGCTGCGAGGCCGCGCCGGTCGTCAGGGAGATCCTGGCGAGAGCCGCTTCTATGTCTCTCTGGAGGATGAACTAATCCGTCTCTTTGGCGGTGAAAAGACCACTGCCCTGCTGGAAAAGATGACGGAGGATGACGGCCAGCCCCTGGAAGGTAAGCTTTTGGGCAACGCTATCGAAAGTGCTCAGAAGCGGATCGAATCCACCCATTTTCAGGCCCGCGAGCAGGTCCTGAAATATGATGATGTAGTCAACGAGCAGCGCAACCTGATCTACGACCAGCGACGCAGAGTTCTGGATGAGGAGGATATGAGACGCCAGATCTATCACATGATGGATCAGTGGATCGCCGATGAAGTAGATCACTACTGCCCTGGCAATGACAGCTCCCGCTGGCTGGTCAAAGGTCTGGAACTGACCTTTACCAACATCTTCTTATATGCCGGTCAGCTGACCAACCCTCTGCCGGATCCTCTCACCAGAGAGCATCTGACGCAGATCCTATTGGACGCAGCCCACAGTACCTACCAGGCCAAAGAAACAGAATATCTCCCTGTGATCCGACGCCTGGAGCGCATGATTTTACTGCAGGCCGTGGATGAAAACTGGACAGAGCACATCGATGCCCTGGATCGTCTGCGCAAAGGTATCCACAATCGCGCCTACGCCCAAAAGGATCCCGCCATCGAGTACCGTACAGCGGCTTATCAGATGTTAGACGAAGTCACTGCGGCTATTCGCAAGGATACCGTGTCGGGGTTATTCCGGATCAAGCTGGTAAAACCTAAAGAAAACTAAAAAAATGGCTGCCGTGTCGTTTTAACGACACAGCAGCCATTTTCTGCTTAACTAGACCATATAAACATAATCAACAGTTTTTATACGCCTTCGGCTTCTTCTACACTAAATACTAGAGTAGAAGCCAGAGGAGTTACATTACCGTCTTCGTTGATGGCGCGCACCATCATCTTGTAAATACCGGTCTCCTCGGGAGTGTAAGTAAAGTACCAATATACCCACTTATCTACAGAAGCACCCTCAACCTCATAAGTGGTCCAGGTCTCTCCATTGTCCAGAGAAAACTCTACGGCGGTGATAGCCTTGTCGTAGTCATCGGCATAGCCTTCGAACACGATAGGATTGCCAGCTGTAAACTTCGCTTGATCTGCATAATTCATGATATTCACATGAACACGGTATTCATCACCAGCAGTAATCACCTCAGGAACCTCATCCTCCACAGTAACTTCGATATCCAGGATATCTCGAGTGAAGTACTTTGCCACGGTACCAGGCATCCACAACTGAGAAGTTTGACCATCGGGTAAAACCTCGCCATTTACCTTGTAAACAATCATAGCATTCTTTTCCAGAGCATATGTCAGAGGCATGGGGATTCCATAGCCGTCAGATCCACGGAAAGTAATGGTATTAGCGTCCTCTGCTACCTCAGTCAGCTCCAGAATGGCAGAGAGGGGGATACCAGTAACCTCTGCATTTACCACCACATTACCAGTAGCACAGGCGCAGGACATTACTCGTGTCTCTTCCTTATCCTCCAGATCCTTCAGGGTAACACTCTGAGAATGGGTCATGCTTCCAGATACATTGATGTAATACTCACCGATGGTTTCCTTTCCCTCTTCCAGTGCAAAAGAGGGTTTCGCACAGGCACCGGTCATGGCAGTACCATAGATGTTAAATACATCGCTGGAAGGAGAGATCACATCCTGATCCCAAACAAAACTGCCTTCGGCATTGGCAACCTTGGTGTAGGGAATCTCATTACGCTGAATATTTTCCAGCTTGTAGCCATTGATCTCCAATGCCTCTTCCTTGTTTGCTTCAGGGGCAGCCTGAGGAACTTCGTTTACTACGGTTTCCGGAGCAGCAGATGCGCAGCCAGTCATCAGCAGAGCAGCTCCAGCCAGACCGGACATGATTTTCTTATTCTGTTTTTTCATGATAGCTCCTCCTCTCTTACTGTACATTAAACTCAAATACAGTGTCATTGACGCATACTCTCTCTTCTCCCTCAGGAGTCACGGAAGTAGTGCGTATCTTCATCACATAAGCACCGGGATCGGAGATAGTCAAATCATAGTTCCAGTATACCCAATATTCGCTGACAGCACCTTCCAGTTCCTGAGTGATCCAGGTATTGCCTCCGTCGAAGGAGAATTCGATCTTCTTGATAGGCTCATTCCAAGCATCGGCATAACCTTCCAGGTGGATGGTCTCACCAGCCTTGAAAATCTGACCTACATAGGCGTTCAAAACAGCGGAGTTAGGCTTATCGAAGGACAGCCCATTGGCAGGATCGATGAAATCACCATTAAACAGACCCCAAGGTTCGCCTTCCAGATTTTCTACACGAATCTCAACCACACGCTTGGTGAAGTCACCGGCAGAAGCATTGTAGCACCAGAATGCGTTGGGATAACCCTGATTCGCAGGGATGGTCTGACCATTCATCTCAACCACGATCAGCGCATTATTGTCAATAACATACTGGGTATCCAAAGGATAGCAGTAGCCGTCATCACCGATAGGCTGGAACCAATTAGCACCTTCCTGTACACCGGCATATTCCAGGATCTTAGCTACAGGAATACCAGTCACTTCTGCCTGGTAGATCATAGCCTGGCCAGGGCCGTTTACGCAGCAGTGACTCTTCATCACCTGAGTTTCCAGACCAAACTTCTTGATCATCTCAGGCAGAGTCATCTCAAAGCTGTTGTCCACATCACCGGTCACCTTAATGGTCCAGTTATTGAAGATATCCTCGTTGATCTGACTGTCATGGGTCAACCACTCAGAAGGAGCAGACTTGATAGACTTGTAGTACATCTTGTCCACTGGGGTGATCTCGGTCTGATTCCAAGTGAACTCACCCACTACATTCTCAGCAGCAATGTCAGCAATACCTGCCAGAACATCATATTTCACATAGTCCCAACGCAGATAGTTGCCCTCAGAATCGATGTAATGACAAGACTGACAGGATCCCTGGAACGCAGCACCAGCTCTCATATGAATCGTATGAATGGTCTCCTTCAGCTCTGCCTCATAGAAGGTGTGGCAACCGATACAGTTGGCATAAGTCTGCTCGGTATCATACTTGAAATAGATTACACCATGATAGGTGTCCATAGCCTCCAACGCATCCTCCAAAGTATGGCACGCATTACAGCCTCTATTGTCGGCATCCATGTACAAGTTGTTCCAAGAAGCCACATACTTACCATCCTTGACAGTGTTGTCATAAGGGGTCTTCTGGATCTGTACGCCACTATCCAAAGTAATAACTTTGGGAGCATACTTCTCGTTGGCGGCCTCAGTCTTCTCTTCTCTAAGATAGTTATTCGGCAGCGCCTGTTCTCTAGTATCATACTGAGACTCGGTCTCAGCAGTGGTGGTCTCCGGAGCCTTAGTATTCTCAGGAGCCTTAGTGGTCTCGACAGCTTCCGTGGTCTTTCCTGCGGTAGTCTCCGGGTCTGTCTGTGCCGTGTTGCTGCATGCTGCCAGGCTGAGAATTATGACACATGCCAACAGAACGGCCAAAAGTGTTTTCTTACGCATACTATCTTCCTCCTTTTCATAGTTGCATAATACTTGAGTTGTTTTACATCGTACTTAATCCTACGATGGAGATTGTATCTTTAAAAATACAATCAAATACATCTTAAGTATAAATCTCAAATCTTAGGATAGATATCTGTATATTTTCAAAAAATGCCAGTATATCGCCGTGTTGGGTAGCGAAAACAGCGCAGTAATGATATATTTATATCACTATCTAGGACACGAGGGAGGTTTGCAATCTATGGATGGTCCCTTTTATATTAAAAACTATATTCCAGTTATTACCGATGGTACGCAAAAATGTTATACCATTAAATATGAGGATCCTTCCTTTCCCTTAATATGCTACCACGAGAACCCTAATCCCAATAACGCCGAGCTGCACTGGCATCCAGAAGTACAAATGGCCATTGTTTGCAAAGGTTCCTTGACACTACATATACAGGGCACACAATATCGTATTCAGGAAGGAGACGGTTATTTCATCAATTCCAATACACTTCACTACATTGTACCCGACCCGCTCCCAGAGATTCCCACTATTTTGGGCTTTATCTGCCTTCCTCAACTGATCGCCGGTGAAGGCACTTATCTCTTTAACAAATATGTAGAGCCCTTTGTCAATCGTCCTCAATATGCCTTTCTTCATCTAAAGAAAGGATGCCCTTGGCAAAAATCGATTCTTTCCAAACTACTGCAGCTACAACCCTGGATGAACAGCAAAAACGAACTAGCCGAAATGAACTTACGAAATCTGGTCAGCGAGATATGGGTACAGCTTTACAAAAAGCGGGAAGAATTTATTCAAAAAGGTACTACTACTGCCCATCATGCATCCCTGCTGCGCCTGAGCCAGATGTGCAGTTATATCCAGACAAATTATGCTCAGCCCATCGGCCTGGATGAAATCGCCAAATCTGCCTCCGTCAGCATCAGTGAAGCCAACCGATGTTTTAAAGACAATATGTCTATGACTCCGTATGAATATCTGACTAATTATCGTATTATGAAGGCAAAATATCTGTTAGCCACCACCAATGAATCCATACTAAATATCGCTCTTCAATGTGGTTTCAACCAGAGTAGTTATTTTTCTGAGATCTTCCGCAAAAAAACCGGAATGCTCCCCTCTAAATATCGAAAGACCATTCCTACAAAATCTCTGCATTCCTACCACGATTAATTTTAACATGCAAAAAAACAGCCATAGACCACCTCTATTTCAGAGCGTCTATGGCTGTTTCTATTTTCTTATCTAGGGATTTCCCTCTAGCTATCTGCATATTCATTTTTATAGGCTTCCACAACCTCACGGTCCACAGTTTTCACCACCACTGCCATGCTGACCAAAAAGCCCAAATATACCAGTCCCAGAATCACCAACGGCACTGTCTTGGGCCAAACCAGCGCATCCAGCGATCGGAGCAACGCGAAAAGGCAAATAAGGACAACAGATACAGCGGTACCGTAGGTAAAATCGGCAGCACCGATCCGAAAAATAATATTCACACTTGATCACAATGGGATGAAAAATGCCAATCACCAAAAAAGTGATCACCGCCAGTAAAATTCCACTCCAGTTCATTTTTTTGTCCTCTCTTTCGTCGATGCCCCAAGGGGCTTACTTAATTTTTCCAAAAGTTTTCCTTTTGTAAATAGCTGCTGCATCGATCACTCGACACAGCAGCTATTCGCTACTTAACTATACCATTTCATATTTTCCGATTGACGATTATACGCCTTCGGGCTCTTCTACGCTGAATACCAGAGTAGAAGCCAGAGGAGTTACGTTGCCGTCTTCGTTGATGGCACGAACCATCATCTTGTAAACGCCGGTCTCCTCGGGAGTGTAAGTAAAGTACCAATATACCCACTTCTCAGCGGTAGCACCATTGGTCTCATAGGTGGTCCAGGTCTCGCCGTTGTCCAGAGAGAACTCTACAGCGGTAATGGCCTTGTCGTAGTCATCGGCATAGCCTTCGAATACGATAGCCTGACCTACGGGGAAGGAAGTACCGTTAGCGTAGTTCATGATAGAAACCTGTACGCGATAGTCATCGCCAGCCTCTACGATGGCAGGAACTTCATCCTCAGCAGTGATCTCGATATCCACTACATTACGGGTGAAGTACTTAGCTACGGAACCGGGCATCCACATCTGGTTTGCCTGGTACTCGGGCAGATCTTCGCCGTTTACACGGTATACCAGCATAGCTTCCTTTTCCAGAGCGTAGGTCAGAGGCATAGGGATGCCGTAACCGTCGCTGCCGCGGAAGGTGATGGTGTTGGAGCCTTCCTTCAGCTCAGCCAGCTGCAGGATAGCGCTCAGAGGAATACCGCCTACTTCTGCGTTTACTACCTGATTGCCGGTAGCGCAGGCACAAGACATTACCTTGGTCTCTTCCTGATCCTGCAGATCCTTCAGAGAAATCTGGAAATTCTTCTCCATGTTACCGGATACATTTACATAGTAAGTTCCGCCAGCTTCATAGCCTTCTTCGAAAGCGAAATCGGGCTTAGCGCAAACACCGGTCATGGCCGTGCCATACAGGTTGAATGCAGCGTCGGAAGGGCTGATCACATCCTGATTGAATACGAAAGCGCCATCCACATTGGATACAAAATTGTACTCTACTTCATTGCGCTGTACGGGAGTCAGCACATAGCCGTTTACCTCTTCCTTCTCAGGGGCGGGGGTAACTGCTTCGTCTACTACAGCATTTACAGGCTCGTCTACCTGAGGAACTGCAGCAGCACAGCCGGACAGAAGCATGGTAGTTCCGGCCAGACCGGATAATAACTGTTTCTTATTCTTCTTCATGTCTTCCCTCCTATATTATTCTACATTGAACATCAGCTTGCCGGGCTTAGGGCTTACCAGACCGGTCTCACTGATGGCCTGTACATACAGACAGTAAGAACCAGCAGCGGCGGGCTTGTAATCCAAAGTCCAGTATACCCATTTCTCGGTGTTACACTCGGGAACCTCAAAGCGAGTCCAAGTCTTACCCATATCCAGGGAGAACTCTACAGCAACGATCTTCTCATCGAAAGCATCGGCATAACCGTTGAAGGTGATGGTCTCACCCAGGTCAAAGAACTGACCCTGGTTATAGTAGAAGATGGAAGCATTGGGCTTGTTGAACCAACCGCCCTCAACAGCGTTCTTGGTACCTGCCATACGACCAGTCAGAGCCACACCCTTGGTGATACGGATCTCATTGATACGCTTGGTGAAGGAAGCTGCGGAGCTGGAAGGCATCATCAGCTGTACAGGATAGCCGTGTTCAGGGCTCAGGTACTCGCCGTTTACCTTGTAAACCAGCAGAGACTCGGTAGGCCACTCGGTCAGGAAGCTCATAGGTACAGAACCTACGTTCCAACGGTCATCACCTACAAACTGAACGCCGTCAGCACCTTCCAGCATCTTTACCTTCTCCAGAATGTAGGATACGGGGATACCGGTTACTTCCCAGTTACCGATCAAGGAACCGCCAACCTGGTTTACGTTACAGCTGATCTTCATAACCTGAGTTACAGACTTCTCAGCAGCCAGTTCCTTCAGGCTCAGAACTACTTCTTCCTCAACCTGACCGGTCACAGTGATGGTCCACTGATCAAAGATCTCCTGGTTGTTGGAGTAGTTAGGCTGGTAGCCACGGTTGTTACCGTTACCCCAGTACCAGAAGGTATCTTCCATCTCGCTCAGTACATCCTGATCGTAGCTGAAAGTACCATCTACCTTGGTCAGAGTGGTGAACCCCTGCATTACGCTGTACTTCACATCGTCCCAAATAGTATAGGTGCCGGTAGCGCCGTCTACATGGTGACAGGACAGGCAGTTGCCGCCCATGTTGTTGAACATGTCGCTGAACTCGTGGATGCTGTGGATACTTACACGAACAGGGTTACGAGAAGCGTGGCAAGGCAGACAGTTGTTGTAGTCCATCTCTACATTGTAGGTCATCAGCAGCTGAGGATGGGAGATAGCCATGCTCTGAACAGCATCTTCCAGTCTATGACAAGCATTACAGCCTCTTTCCTCTACGTGCAGAATGGTGGTGTTGTAAGCAAAACGGTCGGAAGGGATGGTCTGTACTACGACGCCACTCTCCAGTACCTTACGCTCGGGAGTATACTCGATCTGAGCATACTGGTTCTTAGCCTTGATGGCTTCTTCTCTTTCTTCTGCGGTCAGACCCTGTACATCGTGATAACCGCGCAGCAGATCCAGATTGTACAGAGGGTTGTCCTCAGTGATATTGATGGTACCGCCAGCCAGACCGATGGAAGTATTTACAGCTTCCAGTACAGCATAGCTGGTCAGGGTAGCACCAGATACGGTGTCCACGCTGGTAGTCTGGTTTTCCAGAATAGCGGGGATCATCTTAGCTACTACCTGATCCACATAAGACTGTCTCTCAACATGCTTCTGGATCTCGATAGAAGCGATCTTACCACCGGCAAAGGTGGTAACAACGGTCATATTTCCACCGTAACCAACAGCATTGGTAAGGGTGAACTGACCGTCCATCATGCCGCTGATCTCAGCGACAGCAGGAGCCTGGGTCTCCACGGGAGCGGCCGTTGTGGTCTCTTCCTTAGGGGCCTCAGTGGTGGCAGGAGCCTTGGTCTCGCCTACAGTAGGATCTGCAGCGGGAGCAGAGCATGCTACCATTGCCAGGGACAGCATCATAGCAATGATGACTGTCATAATGTTTTTCTTCATCAAAACACTTTCCTCCTTTTCCTTTTTGGTATAGTTATAGCCATATCATTTTAACATTTCCCCTATAAATAAACCATCTCCTTTCTTTACGCGATGCCTGCGTTAATTTTACTTTT
>JAFYLG010000180.1 GCA_017537225.1 Lachnospiraceae bacterium | reverse complement strand
TGACCGGGGTGCTTGCCGGTGGTAAGCTGCAGCTTGGCGCTGCCCAGGATCATCTGGGACACCAGCTCATAAGCCATAGGACGCTGAATACCGTATTTGACAGCGGCATCAGCAAATGCTTCAATGAACAGGTCCACAAACGCAGGGCCGCAGCCGGTGACAGCGCCGCCGATGCCCATCAGATGGGAGGGAAGCTCACGGACCAAGCCTAAACAGGTAAACAGCTCCATGATCTCAGCCCGTTCGTCGGCTTCCAGAGAGTGGGTGGCTTCAAAGAGCAGCACACCTTCGCCGGTCTGGGCAGGGGTGTTGGGCATGATGAACTGGACGCGGGTGCCAGGCATCAGATACTGCTGGTACTTGTCATAGTCCCAGCCCAAAGCCACAGACAAGAGTACCTTGCCGGGCAGCAGGGGAGCGATGTCTGCTAAGACAGTTTCGATCTGATAGGGCTTGCAGGCCATAACGATGATATCAGAGGCAGCAGCCACATCCATGGCGCTGGCGCAGGGAGTGAAACCGATGCGCTGAGCATTATTCTTCAGTTTATCTTGATTGGGGGCGTAGGCATACAGCTGGTCGGACAAAATATGGCCGGAAGCGATAAAACCCTGGGCGATGGCCTGTGCCATATTGCCCATGCCGATGAATCCAATGGTTTTCTTCATAATAAGTACTCCTTTTCGAGCAAGAATATACTTAGTTATACCACAAGTTGTAGGATTTGACCACGATTTTAGCATATTTTCGTCAGTTTCCATCTTGAAATTGGACGGCGGTTCATGTATGATAGGTAAGATAGAATAGGCTGACTGTGTTCAGTCATCACATTGGAAAGAAAACCGGAATGACGGAGGAAAGTATATGGCATTAAATAAAAAGCCGGTCACCGGCATGCGAGATATCATGCCTGCAGAGATGCAGGTGCGAGATTACGTATTGAACCTGATCCGCGAGACTTACGCAGGATTCGGTTTTAATCACATCGAGACTCCCTGTATGGAGAACATCGGCAACCTGACCAACAAGCAGGGTGGCGAAAATGAAAAACTGATCTTCAAAGTAATGAAGCGCGGCGAAAAGTTAAAAATTGCCGAGGCTACCACCGAGGAGGAGATCGTAGACTTTGGTATGCGTTATGACCTGACCGTACCGCTGTCCCGTTACTACTCTGCTCACGCCAACGAGCTGGCAGCTCCTTTCAAGGCCATGCAGATGGGCCCTGTATGGAGAGCCGATCGTCCTCAGAGAGGCCGTTTCCGCCAGTTTGTACAGTGCGATATCGACATCCTGGGCGATCCTACCAACCTGGCTGAGATCGAGCTGATCACTGCCACCACCACTCTGCTGGGCAAGCTGGGATTCAAGGGCTTTAAGGTTTGCTTCAATGATCGCCGTATGTTAAAGGCCATGGCTGCTTACTGTGGCTTCGAAGAGAAGGACTACGACCAGGTATTTATCATCCTGGACAAGATGGACAAGATCGGCATCGACGGTGTGTCCAGAGAACTGCAGGAGGCTGGTTACGCAGCCGAGATGGTAGAAAAGTACATGAGCCTGTTTACTGACCTGGAGACTGCTGAGGATGGCGTAGCTTACCTGGGTGAAAAGCTGGGTGAGGCACTGTCTGCCGGCGTGGCTGACAATATGTCCACCATCATGAACAGTGTAAAGGCTGGCGCTTCCGCACAGTTTGATCTGGTATTTGATCCTACCCTGGTACGCGGCATGTCCTACTACACCGGTTCCATCTTCGAGATCAAGATGGCTGAGATGTCCGGTTCCGTAGGTGGCGGCGGCCGTTACGACGAGATGATCGGCAAGTTCACCGGTCAGAACACTCCCGCCTGTGGTTTCTCCATCGGTTTTGAGCGTATCGTTACCATCCTGATGGAGCAGGGCTTCCAGATCCCCGGTGCTGCTCAGAAGAAGGCTTACCTGCTGGAAAAGGGCATGAGCAGCGAGCAGATGATCTCCGTACTGGCTGAGGCCAAGGCGGAGAGAGAAGCCGGCGTACAGGTGCTGGTAGTACAGATGAACAAGAACAAAAAGTTCCAGAAGGATCAGCTGGCCAAGGACGGCTACACTGATGTGAAGGAATTCTTTAAGAACAAATAACGAATATCACTTGATAGAAAAGAGGTAATTACCATGGCTGAATCTATGAAAGGACTTCACAGAAGTCATAGATGTACCGAAGTTTCCCGTGCCAACGAGGGTCAGCTGATCACCGTAATGGGTTGGGTACAGAAGAGCCGTAACAAGGGCGGCATCATTTTCACCGACCTGCGTGACCGCAGCGGTATCCTGCAGCTGATCTTTGAGGAGTGCGATTGCGGCACTGAAGTATTTGAGAAGGCTGCTACTCTGCGTTCTGAGTTTGTTATCGCTGTAGAGGGTATCGTTACTGTTCGTCAGGGCGCTGCCAACGAAAACCTGCAGACCGGTGACATCGAAGTGCGTGCTAAGAGCCTGCGCATCCTGTCTGAGTCCGAGACTCCTCCCTTCCCCATCGAGGCTAACAGCAAGACCAAGGAAGAGCTGCG
>JAFYLG010000179.1 GCA_017537225.1 Lachnospiraceae bacterium | reverse complement strand
TAATTTTATATATATCAACCAGTGTTTCCATAATATTTTTCATATTACTCTCCCGCCACAAATCCTTGTAAATATGCCGTCAATAGAAACTCTCCATCCTCCACGTCAATACGCAGATGTCCATCATAGGCTTCTAAAACCTGGCGTACACTACGCATACCAAAACCATGGGATTGCTTATCCTCCTTTGTGGTAATGGGAAGTTTCCCATCCACGGTCTTCATGTTCTCTCCTACTGGATTAGATATATTTAAAAGGAGCATATTATTCTTGCGCAAGCAGGATACATGTAGATACCGCGGCACACCTGCCAGCTTCTCATTGGCCTCGATGGCATTGTCCAACAGATTCGTAAACAACGCACATATCTCCATGGGTTTTAACTGAAGCTCACTCATATCATCAAACTCATACTCTACAGAGATCCTTGCCAGTTCTGCCTCATGGAACTTCATATTCAGAATCAAATTCAACAATTTATGATTGGTCAGGTCACGATGCTTGTTACGTAGCAGCTTCACCGACATAGTATCCAGATAGGTCAGCACCTCCTGCTTTTCATCCTGTTCTATCATCTCCCGCACCATCTGGATATGATTCTTTACATCGTGAAGAAGAATGGCCTTTTCCTCGTAGACCTGCATAAGGGACTGGTAATTACTCTCCAACATCTGTAGCTTTAGCTGCTGAAGACGGCGTTCCTCGGAGTCCTTTTGACGGATATAATAAGCAATAAACAATAATATTGCTGCAAATGCAAACAATCCAAATACTTTCCAAACACCAAGTATTTCCACAAGACTCACACCAGCAGATGTACCACGATATCCTAATGGATAAATATTTTGAGTTAATACTAAAAATATGCTTAATGGTAAAACAGATAATGTAATCCACAAATGATATTTTTGAATCGAAGTTCTTTTTAATCGTTCCTGTATATTTTTTCCAATCCATATCGTTGCCACTGAAAATAGCAACAAGTAGACACCTCTAGTAAATGTATAAGAAACAAATCTGGTAAAGCTATAGCCCACCAAATCAAACAAAATATATATTAATATCAATACAAAAAAATCCAGCAAGGTTACAGTAATCAGAAACAGAAAGACAATATTAAAAATATACTGCACGCGCTGCTTGTATAGAATCTTCAGCATTATCACCAGCATGATTGCAATAAAGAGCAGCATAGTATTCGAAAACACGCCAAAATCGAGCATTTCCATCGAAAAAATATTGATACTATTTATCGTTGCTAACATGGATGATACAGCTATTTTTACAATTGTCTCCGTCCGTTCCGACCATCTAGGCTTTGACACAGCGTCCACCAGTCCAAAGCAAATCCACACCTTAATAAACATAGCGATGGTTTCACAGGCATAATATATGATCCTCGTCATCTCTTCCTCCAATACAGCGCCACCTGGTCTCTCACCTGAGCTGCCAACTGCCGACTCAACGGTAGATAACACACATTCTCACCGTCACTCAATGTAATCTCCTGTCCTCGCAGATCTGACACATATTTTAGATTAACAATATATCCTCGTTCCACGAAGATAAAGCGCTCCTGAGGCAGTTTTTGATGCACCTGATTCAGCGCCAAGCGTTCCCGGTAAGTACCCTTGCGACAGTGAAACACCGTATATTTTTGCTCTTTACACAGATAGAGAATATCATCCAAACGGATACGATGGGTGCGAATATCATTTTCAATCACATAGTAATCTTTCTCAGTACGCTCCTTCTCTTCCTGCCATTTCTGCCAGATACGTTCCAGAATCAAAGGGACCTCCTGACGATATTCGTTTTTGAGGATATAGTAGTTAGCTCGCAATTTATAGCTGGGCACCGCATATTTTTCGTAGGAAGTCACAAAGACAATATTAGCCTCCGGTTCCAGGCGACGGATCCTCTGGGCTAGCTCCAATCCATCAATGGCAGGCATCTCCACATCCAAGAAATAGATGTCATAATTTCTGCCTTCTTCCACATCTCCCAGGATCCCATAGCCATTAACACAGTAGCGCACCTCTGCCACCTCCTGTCGGGAACGCAGACAGTCCTCCACCACATATTTCATGTTTTCTGCAAAAGTCTGATTGTCGTCCACGATGGCGATTCGCATGATACTCTCAGATCAATTCTCCTACTTCCTCTTCCGACAAATATTCTGTAGTAGGCTCATCACTGCAAGCTGTTATTCCCACGATCATCACCATAGAAGTTACCACTGTCATGCAGACCATGATTACAGTCAACCAGCCGATCAAACACAACCCTGCTGTTTTCCAGCATATTTTCTGATTCATACTCAATCCCCCTTTTCCCGTTTTCTTTCCTTCCAAATTTCATAGACACAGCAAGCAAATCCACCTATTACGATCCAATCTCAACCATTCTATTGTTTTATTATAAAACTTCACGTACATCTTGCCAGCAGATGACCGCAAATTACCTTTTTTAGACTGTAAAGCAAAAAAATGGCCCATCCGATCATGCCGGTGGGCCATTCTATCCTTCATATATTTAGTTGTCAGAAAAAATAATGTCGTTTCTATCAGGACTGCTTCTTATGCCTCGCTGAACATATCAGCGCCTACGCCGCACAGAGGGCATACAAAATCTTCGGGCAGTTCTTCAAACTTGGTGCCGGGAGCGATACCCAGATCCTCAGCGCCTACAGCCTCATCGTATTCCCAACCACATACGTCACAAACATATTTCTTCATAATAAAATTCCTCCTTGTTGATATCCTTTTCCTTTTATTTATAGCTTTCGCAAAGCTCATCGGCCAAAGCCTTTATCTGAGCTCTACTATCATCATTTACTGCCGACAGGATCTTTACTGTGGCTTCAGTGTAAGTCAGGTTCTTACTCTTTTCCAGCAATCCCTTCATCACCTTAGTGGCCACGGGGGCCCAGGAACCATTTTCCATAAAGGCAACCGTGCGATTCTGGAAATTGCGCTCGGTCAAATGATCAATAAACTGGCGCATGAAGGGGAAAATGTCTCCATTGTAGGTAGTGGTAGCCAGGACGATCTTACCATATCGGAAAGCATCCTCCACTGCCTCCGCCATATCGCAGCGAGCCAAATCGTACATCACGATATCCGGACAGCCATTTTCATGAAGCTGATTTGCCAACTCCATGGCTGCATCTTCGGTGTTACCATAGATAGATGTATAGGCGATGACAACACCCTCACTCTCCACACCGTAATTGGACCAGATATTGTAAAGGTTCCAATAGTATCCCAGGTTCTCCGTCAAAACGGGACCATGCAGGGGGCAGATGATCTGGATATCCAGAGCTGCTGCTTTCTTTAACAGAGCCTGTACCTGAGGACCATACTTACCTACAATACCGAAATAATAACGTCTGGCTTCACAGGCCCAGCCTTCTTCGTCCTCTGCATCCAGGGCTCCAAACTTACCAAAACCATCGGCAGAAAACAGGATCTTGTCCTTGCTGTCGTAAGTCACGATAACTTCAGGCCAATGTACCATAGGTGCGGTCACAAAGGTCAACTCATGTTGTCCCAGTGACAGGGTGTCCTTCTCTCCCACTACGATCCGCTTATCAGCAAAATCCGTGCCAAAGAAGTTTTTGATCATAGCAAACGCCTTGGCAGAGGCTACGATCTGTGCCTCAGGATAGGCATCGGCAAAATCCATAATGCTGGCAGAATGATCCGGCTCCATGTGCTGCACGATCAAATAATCCGGCTGTCTGCCTGCTAACACCTCTTGTAACTGTGCCAGCCACTGCTCCGTAAAATTAGCATCTACTGTGTCCATGACTGCGATCTTGTCATCCAGGATCACATAGGAATTGTACGCCATGCCCTCCGGTACGTCATACTGGCCCTCAAAGAGATCGATCTCATGGTCATTGACACCGATATACTTGATATCCTCTGTAATAAACATAATGTGCATCCTTTCCCCTGTAAGCGGAATCACCCGCCATCCTTTTTTCCATTTAAAGTATATCATATCTGTTTATTTTTGTAAAGCTATAATTTAGTAATCATTACTATTATTGTACTATCCAGACAATTTTATGAACTTTTCTTGTATACAATACTAGATATGAAAACAGCTTCTGAAAATCTTTTTTTACCCCTTTGCAGATGATAATATCCATCATAAAAAAGGATCCTGCACCATACCTAGTATAGCACAGGATCGTTGTTCTATTCCCCATGGAGTTCCATACGGCATAATTTTTCATGCATCAAAATCATCAAGCTGAGGATCACCAGCAAAAACACTGGCAATAATCCTGCACTGATGTGATTGGCGATCAAACCAAAGATGGGCGGCATCAAGCAACTGCCCACATAAGCGCTGGCCATCTGTACGCCAATGATCGCCTGAGATCGCTCTGCTCCAAAATGATCCGGTGTGGAGTGGATAATACTGGGATAGATCGGCGCACAGCCGACTCCCACCAGCACAAAACCAACCAATGCGGCATTTTGTGCCATAGAGGTCAAGCCTAACGGTACCAGTAAAATCAATGTTCCCAACAGAATTCCCATTTGTCCTAAACGGATCAACTGATCATCATTCCAGCGTAATGTCAGGAAACCATTGAGTGCACGCCCTACTGTAATGCCAACATAAAACAGACTTCCCCAGCTGGCAGCGGTCTCTGCATCCAATCCTCTCTGTAATACCAGATAACTGCTGGCCCACAGTCCCGTAGTGGATTCTAACGCGCAGTAACAAAGAAACATCAACAGGATCTCTTTCACACCAGAGATACGAACGATCTGTCCCAAGGTCAAAACCCTATTTTCGGACTTTGCTTCTGATACAATGTTTTTCCCTGCCGATGAAGCTTCTTCCAACGAAGACCCCTGTGTTACCTTTCTCTCACTACTCTCCGAAATAGTATCTCGATCTCTTCCCTTCCACAGAGGCAGACTGACAAACAAGACAGCGGTCAATACCAGCTGCATCATAGAAATAACACGATAGCCTGTATTCCAAGTCTGACCTCCCATCAATACCCAACTCATAATATAGGGGCCTGTAGCAGCACCTACTCCCCACATACAATGCAGCCAGCTCATATGGCGACTGGCATAATGCAGCGCCACGTAATTATTTAACGCCGCATCCACACAGCCGGCACCCAAACCGTAGGGAATAGCCCACAGACACAGCTGCCAAAAATCATCGCTGATGGAAAAGCCGCACAAAGCCACCGCGGTCAGTGCCACACTAAACGCAGTTACTTTACCGGTGCCGATTTTGAAAGTCAGACGATCACACTGCAGACTGGAAAAGATGGTTCCCAGACAAATGATCATAGATACGATTCCGGCGTAAGATACCGGCACCCCAAACTGTGGATAGATGGTAGGCCAGGCTGCTCCCAATACGGAATCCGGCAGGCCTAGACTGATAAATGAAAGATATATGATCGCTAACAATAAATGAAACATATTGTTTTCCTCCTATTGGCATGTTATGATAATACCATCAATTCTCAGCTTTTTCCAGCGATATATCACCTATTTTATTTTAAGAAGGTATCACCATGTCCTACACTTATTACAAAGGAGGCATCTATCATGTATTCCTGCCCCAACTGCGGATCCGGTATGACTTTCGATCCTGCCAGACAAGCATTGTATTGTAGTCATTGTGGCACATCGATTCAGCCTCAAGACCAAAAGATTGATGGTCAGACCATTGACAGTAACACCTATCAAACCCATGTCTTCTGCTGCCCACACTGCGGCGCAGAGATCCTGAGTACCGATGATACAGTAGCTACATTCTGCAGCTATTGTGGAAGTTCTGTCCTGCTGGAAAGCCGTCTCGAAGAACAGGATCGTCCCGACTATGTGATCCCCTTTCAACTTACCAAAGAAGACTGTGAAGCTGCCTATCGAAAACTGCTACGGCGCGCACCCTTTCTCCCCAATGAAATGAAACAGGATGTACAGATCCAACGATTCCGCGGGATCTATATGCCCTACTGGATCTATTCTTTCGAAAAAGACGGAAGTTACAGTGTTTCTGGACACCGTTCTCGTCGACGCGGCGACTATGTATACACTAAGCACTATCAACTACAATCAGATATGCAGGCCCAGTGCAGCGGTCTCTCCTACGATGCATCCTCCAAATTTGCCGACAATCTAAGTTCTGCCATCGCTCCCTTTGACGTAAATCAGTGTGCATCGTTTACCCCCGAATATCTCAGCGGTTTTTACGCCGATCGCGGCGATGTCCATGACCACATCTATCGAAGCGATGCCTCGGAGCTGGCAGGAAGCTTCATTGCCGATCAAGTCAGAAAAGATCCCACGTATCGCCGCTATAATGTATCTCGCTCCTCCATGGCTGGTAACTTCCGCCCCAAACGTACCGAAGCTCAGCTTGGCATGTTTCCTGTGTGGTTTTTAGGCTGTCGCAGCCACGACGGCCAGCACATCAGCTATGCTGTGGTCAATGGACAAACCGGAAAAGTTGCTGCAGATCTCCCTATTGATATCCGCAAGTATCTTTTGGGATCTCTACTCCTGGCTGTTCCGTTATTTTTCCTGTTGAATCTGTTCCTGACACTAACCCCCACCAAAGCACTGGTGGCTGCCATTTTGCTGGCTCTGGTCAGTCTGCTCATTTCCAATTATCAACTCAATCGCATTTATACCCGAGAGTTGATGCTGGATGACAAGGGTCTGCAGTCCATCCCACGCCCACAATCCCATGCAGCTTCCACTAACCGTTCCCAGGCCACAAAAAAAAGCTCCTCTTCTTCTTTCCGTTCCTCCTCCATCGGATCTACGCTCCTGCGTGTATTTGGAACTATGGCTGTTGTGTGGATCAGCCTTCCTCTTTTAGCAATCCTGGCTACCAGCGGTATCTTCCGCTCCGGTTTTTCTATCGTGTTATTGCTGCTTCTCTGGTTTGGTCTCATAGTCTATCTCATGATGCGCATAGTTAAAAGACCGGAACGCAGCAGGAGTAAATACGCTGTCTATTCCGCTCCTATGAGTGATAAGTGGCCGTTCCTTTACAAACCACTGTTAGCCGCAGTGATTGCTCTAATACTCCTTATATGGAATCCCGTCTCCGATTTGTATTACTACATGGGTGCGTCCATTTCCTTGGGATGTGTAGTCTGGTCCCTATTTGACATCATTCACGAACACAACCAGCTGACCATGCGTAAGCTGCCCCAACTGGAACAGAGAGGAGGCGATCTCCATGCGTGATCCCGGTACATACTGCATAGTTAGGTTAGCTATACTGCGCAAGATGTTTTCCTTCCTGCTGATCGCTCTTCTGTGCTTTGCCATTATCCCTAATAAAGCATTGGCCACAGACGGTGAGCCTCATCCTGTCTACAAAAACCCGGACACCGGCTATCAAGTGATTCTGGACGATCAAGCAGACCTGCTGACCCCCACACAGGAGGAGATGTTACTGTCGGACATGAAGCCCATTACTGTCTATGGCAGTGTGGCTTTTGTATCAGTGGATGACAACAGCCATTCCACCTCCAACTTTGCCCGCGACTATTACTATGACCAGTTCGGCTCCGAAAGCGGTACCATCTTTTTGATCGATATGGACAACCGCAACATCTACATCTTCTCCCACGGTGCCGTCTATCAGACCATCACAGACACCAAAGCCGACGTGATCACCGACAATGTCTATCGCCACGCCAGCGATGGAGACTATTTTGGCTGTGCCAAAGAAGCCTATCATCAGATCTACACCCTGCTGGAAGGCGGTCATATCGCTCAACCCATGAAATACATCAGCAATGCCCTGTTGGCATTGATCCTGGCATTTTTGATCCACTTTGGCATTGTGATCCTAGTTTCCGGTTCCCATAGGGCTTCGACTAAGTCCATTTTACGTTCCGCCAAGACCTCCTTCCACAACACCACACCTAACATCATCTTCCAGCACGAGACCAGCCGCTACGATCCTGTAGAAAGCAGCAGTTCCGGTGGCAGCAGCGGTGGCAGCCGCAGCTCCGGAGGTGGCGGCGGTGGTGGTGGCGGCCACAGCTTCTGATCTTCCACAAAAAAGGAACTTCCTATCACAGGTTTTCCAGTCTATGATAAGAAGTTCCTTTTTCTTTATGACTCTTTTTTACGATTTCAATGTCACAAATGATTACTTGTTGTAAGCATCTGCATCCAGCTTGCCTTCACTCTTCGCTACCGCAACACAAGCGACCGAGTCACCTACACAGTTCAAAGATGTCACCAGCATCTCGATAGGACGATTGATGGCCAGAATCAGAGAGTAAGCGATCAGAGCCTGGTCCCCGGTAAATCCCACGCCAGACAGAATGGTAAACAGAATGACGGCGCCAGCACCGGGAGCAGCCGGCGTACCCATACTAGCGATCAGAGCCAGTATCATAATGATCAGCAGCTGGAATACGGACACATCATATCCACCACAGCCGGCGATGAACAAGGTGGCTACCACCTGCATAATGGCCGTACCATCCATATTGATGGTCATACCCAAAGGCAATACAAAGGAAGCAATCTGATGGTCTACACCCAGCTCCTTCGTGTTGGTATCCAGGTTCAAAGGCAGGGTAGCTGCGCTGGAGGAAGTGGAGAAGCCAAATACGATTACCTTAAAGATTTTCTTCACAAACACTACCGGATTCAGCTTACAGATCGCTCCCATAATGAAGGGATATACCACAAACAGATATACCAGCAGTAGTACAACACATAGAGTAAAATAAGAGAAGGCCGGCTTCAGATAATCGATCCCATATGTAGCAAATGTTCTGCTCAGCAGCATAAAAATAGCCACAGGACCAAACTTCTTTACCGCAAAATTCAGGAATACTACAATGATCTTGCTGGTTTCCTCACACAAACGGTAGATCACACTGTCCTTGCCCAGTTTCAGCGCATTCATACTCAGGCCTACCACCACAGCAATAAATACCACACCCAGTACCGCGTTATTTACACTGAAAGTAGAACTAATGTTGGAAGGAACAATATTCAGGATCACCAGCAGGGGATTTGAGCCGGTCTTACCCACAGCGCCGGTCACACCTTCGATGATTACATCAAACATACCCATATTAAAGCAGATCATCGCTACAGTGCCTGCCATGATCAGTGCTACAATACTGGTTGCCATGAACCAGCCGATGGTCTTAGCAGATACACGACCCAGGGTAGACGCCTCATTGATCTCACTGATGGCCATAACTACTGAAGAAAATACCATAGGCACAATGATCAACTGCAATGCACGAATGAACAGTTGCCCACCCATATAAAAAAGCCCCAGCGCCCGCTCACCGCCGGCAACAGTAATATCCTGGAACAACAAATTGTTGATCAGCTTCCATGTGGAGCTGTCAGACCCCATACGTTCTCTCACTGTCATAAACAACAAGCCAACCACAATACCCATAATCATGGCGATCAGCATTTGAACGGCCAACTTATTGTTGTCATTCAGTTTCTTCATGTCGTACCTCCGCTCTTTGTCAAGCTTCATGTCGAAAGTTGCTTAAACGATCTAATTATAGCGAAGGTATTGCAAAATAGCAAGTCCCATTTTGAGGACTTTTCCATTGTTTTGAAAGAAAGACAATTTCCAAAAAATCCCTTTCTTATTATACAAATAGTTCTTGATATAAACGTTTTGCATAGGAATCCGTCATTCCACTTATATAGTCAGTGATCAGTAAAAGTCGCAAGTAAAGCTTTTCACCCTCAGATTTTCCCTGAGATGACTGTTGATACATCGACTTGTAGAAACCAGAGATGGTATCCATGGTCCGCCGCTGGATAAAGGAGAGTGGCTCACCACTATCATACAGAATGGCCGCGGGAACAAACTGATCCAAAAGAGAATTTATGACTCTCCTGCCGAAGAGCTCGGGAACTGTTTTTATAGAGCTGGTATAAATTAGTTCCTCGCTTACCGCAGCAATTGCACGGATGATGTCGCCAGATGCCGTATTGTCAAAGAGATCTCCCTCCATAGTTCCGTCCATGATCTTCTCATAGTTGTCAAAGAACCTTCCGACTGCATCCTGAATCATAATATTCTGGATGTATCTGCTCCACCGTTGTACTGCGGTCAATTCAGGCTTACGATTCCCACGTTCAATCTCTTCACGATAGTATTGGCTCAACATATCCATATGAAAACGAACAGCAACTGCAACATCCACCTCATGGGAATACCGTTGGAACGCAGTAACAATTTGCTGGAATGTGAGAACCTTTTTTACGACGGCATCTTCCAGATCAGAAGTACGATATGCGATATCATCCGCCGCCTCTAGCAAATAAGACATAGGGTGCCGGGAACCCTCAATACCAAGTGTCATACTTATGTCTTCAAAAAGGTCTTTTTCAGAATAATAATAGCCTAGCTTACGATAACCTCTGGGATTGTCTCCGTTGATCAGATCTTTTGAAGAGATAGGATACTTCATAATTGCCCCCAATACACTGCAAGAAAGATGAAAACCTTGATTTTCCCCCAAGTATGGTGTCTTGGATAGTAATCGGAGGGACTGAGCATTACCTTCAAAGGAACAAAGATCCTGTAACTGCCAAAAGGTCAGAATCTCCGTGACACGACGTTCCCCTATAAACATATCACTCAGATGTGTCTGAAACCATTCGCGAATCGCATATTCGCCAAAGTGACCAAAGGGTGGATTTCCGATATCATGAATCAGTCCAGCACATAAAAGCACGTCAGAAAACTCATCTGCACCATGACACCGAAACCATGGATCCTCCCCCTTCTCTTGCAAGGCAGAAAAAACTCTGCGTCCCAATTCCTTGCCAATGGCGGAAG
>JAFYLG010000178.1 GCA_017537225.1 Lachnospiraceae bacterium | reverse complement strand
CTGAACCTGGCTTACGGAGATGTGGTCTACGACATCCGCAAGATCTGGAAGGAATTTGTAGGCATCCTGCTGATTTTGGTATGGGCGTCCTTCGGAAATGCCGTTTATGACCGGGGCTATAACTGGTTCTTCATCGAGACCAGCATCTTCCCCTTCCTGTCCGACGAGATCATGCCGTTGATGGTGGTACTCTCGGTATTTGGCACCTCCTTGGTGATCTACGGTGCTTACTTCCTCCTGGCGTCCCTGGGAAAAAAGAAAGTGAACGTATAAAAAGTAAAATTATACATAAAAACGGTGGGAGCAAGCCCCGCCCTACAACATCTCCCCAAGGGGGGCGTAGGGCAGGGGTTTACTCCCACCGAAAACTTGCATGATGCAACTGCGTGGAATATATATGTGTTATTTTACAGTCCCTTTTGTTTATTTTTTCATATTTTTGAAGAAGGAAACGGTCAGCCAGAGGATCACCCCCAGGGACACCAGGTCCGCAATGGGCGCGGCATACAAAATGCCGTAAATACCGCTGCCCGGCTGCGCCTTTTCCAACGCCCGGGACAGCAGTAACGCCAGCGGCGTAAAGCAACCGATATCCCGGATCAGCGCCAATGCCATAGCTCTGGTAGGTTTTCCGATGGCCTGGAAAAATACCGATGACATCTTGACCAGGCAGGTCACCAGAGTCAGGGACAGGAAAATGCGGAAGGTCATCACCGCAAACTCCTCATAAAGAGCACTGCCGCCGCCAATGAGACCGATGATCCACTGGGGGCAGAGCTCAAACAGTACAGTGGCGATCAAACCGATGACCACAGAAGCGATCAGCACGATGCGGAAGGTTTCCTTGACACGGTCCAATTTGCGGGCACCGTAATTGTATCCCAGGATGGGCTGGCCACCCAGCACGATACCGATGACGATACTGTTGACGATGGTATATACCTTGGTCTGGATGCTAAATACAGAGATAGGAATGTCCGGACCAAACTTGGACAGAGCACCATAGTGAGCCAGGATCATGTTGGAGGTCAGGGAGACTACCACCACGGAGATCTGGGTCATAAAAGCGGAGATACCCAGGGCAACCATGCGCTGCAGCACGCTGCGGTCGGGAAGGAAGCTTTTCTTCGTCAGTTTGAAACTCTTGGGACGGAAGAAATACGCGGCGCACATGGCAAAGGAAGCTAACTGACCGATGGCAGTGGCCCAGGCAGCACCGGCGATGCCCCATTTGAAAACGTAGATAAATAAAGGATCCAATATGATATTGAGAACGGCACCTAACAGCATGGTGATCATGGCGTAGGTGGGGCTGCCATCGGCGCGGATCATACTGTTCATCACGTTGAGCAGCAGATAAAAAGGAAAGACAGCGGCTACGATGCGGAAGTATTCTACTGACATAGCCAGAGTCTGTTCCGATGCGCCAAAGAGGCTCATCAAAGGCAGAGCAAAGACTTCGCACACCAGAGTCATGATCAGGCCGATGGTGGCGGCAGCGGTGATACCGGAGCCTACACACTTGTGAGCACCGTCCGTGTCACGTCTGCCGGCACAGATACTCAAAAAGGATGCGGCACCGTCACCGATGCAGAAGGCAAAGGCATTGGCCACACAGATCACCGGGAAGGATACACCGGTGGCAGCGTTACCCAGATAACCCAGCTCACTGTTACCGATAAAAATCTGGTCAACAATATTGTAAAAGGCGCTGATCAACAGTCCCATGATGCAGGGGATGGAAAAGCGCAAAAGCAGGTGGGAGATTTTCTCTTCACCCAACATACGACTTTCGTGATTTGTTTCCATAGTAACCTCCAAAACATAGTGGAAAAGGAGTCGACATCCGCCGTATCACAAGGATGAAACAGGCACAAAAAAATACCGTGGATAGTGATGCCGCTCTCCTGGAATGTCCAAAGGCTTATAGCAAAACTATTACGGTAGTTTGTAGAAACGCCCGCCCTATCGCGGACTTATATAAGCTTATAAAATTATCGTGCACATTGTAGCATGCACCTGGTTAAATTTCAATAGGTTTCCTGTATAGAATTCAATACATGCCGGTAAAAATACACTGGTGAAAAGGAGGAGATTGTGATATGCTTGAGGAAAGTAAACAGGGATAGCGGTCTGTCGAAATTTTGCAAATCAGGAACGCTGTCATAAGATATAGTTAGGAGACGTGTATGAGAACATTATTGCAGGTGTTAAAAGCACAGTTGGCCCAGGGGGAAGCAGTGGTGCTGGTCACTGTTATCGCAGCCTCCGGTTCGGTGCCTAGAGGAGCTGGCGCCCGCATGCTGGTGACAAAAAAGGGCCGTGTGTGCGGCAGTATCGGCGGTGGTGCCGTAGAATATCAGGCCCAGCAGACGGCTCTGGGAGTACTGAAGGATCATTGTTCCTATGGTCGTGAGTATACCTTAAATCATGAAGATAAACAAAACCTGGGCATGATCTGTGGAGGAAGATGTAATGTGTATTTCCACTATATTTCAGCAGGGGATCCTCATGTGATCGCTTTGGCAGATCAGGCAGAGGAGTGTTTTGCAGCAGGAGAGGATCTGTGGCTGGTGTCCGATCTGGCTCAGGGAGGTACATTATCCCTCCGATATAAATCTGATGCACAGGCCATGAAAGAAAAGGACTCTGACGGAGAATATCTGACACATCGTCCCACTCGCTGGCAAAAGGACGGTCAGGATCTGTTTGCTGAGCAGATCTGCACCTCCAGTACAGTCTATGTTTTTGGCGGTGGCCATGTAGCTCAGGAGCTGGTGCCGGTACTGTCTCATGTGGGATTTCGCTGTGTGGTCATGGAAGACCGTGAGGAGTTTGCCCGCAGAGAGTTGTTTCCTACGGCGGAAAAGATCATCCTGGGAGATTTCAAT